>JBBRPU010000213.1:0-6173 GCA_038227545.1 Candidatus Acidiferrales bacterium | reverse complement strand
TGGCATCTCTACGCCATGACGCTGATTAGCGGCCTGGCCCACGCCATGTATTGGGCCACCGTCAACGCCCTCGTCCAGGAAGTAATCCCGCCAAGTCAATTCACCGGAGCCAACGCCGCCGTGCTCATTGGCGTGCAGAGCGGCATGCTTATCGCCGGAGCTTTTGTCGGCTTCATCTATAACACCGCCGGTATCGCCGGCATCCTCGCCATAGACGGCGCCACCTACTTTGCTTCCGCGTTTTGCCTCTACAAAGTTCGCCGCGGTTACGTTTCTCCCCGCCAGCTTCAGAAGTACCGCGAATATTCCGAGGCCACCGAAGCCACCGCCGAAGCCCTATCCGGCGGCGAAAATCCCGAGGTCGCGGAAGCAGGCCTCTCGCTCGCTATGTACCACGATCTGCGCGAAGGCTTTCACTATTTAAAACAAAAGCCTCTCGTCCGCGCCCTCGGGGTCACTCACTCCATCCTGATGGCGGGCGTCGTCAGCGCCAACGTGGTCCTCGTCGCTCTGACCAGTGACATTCTGCATGCCGGCGCGCGCGGCTTGGGCTATCTAGAAGCCGGCTGGGCAGCTGGCGCCATCCTCGGCGGTTTGATCGCCACGCAACTGCGCGAAGAGCTGCGCCTCATTCTCTACGTCACCGCTTTTGCGGTTCTCGCTGTCGGCCACGCCACCACTCCGTTCGTGGCCATTCTTTTGGCCGCCACGCTGCTGCAAAGCATTTTTGGATTTTGCCGCGCCTTCGGTGGAGTCGTCGCCCAATCCGCCTTGATGTCCATCGTCCCGCGCCACTTCATGGGCCGCACGCAATCCGCCATGGCCATCGTCACCACCGCCGTACAACTCGCTATGTGCGTGGCGCTCGGATGGCTGGCGGAAAAAGCCGGCATCATTGCCGGGTACACTTTGCTCGCGCTGCTTTACGCCGGCGCTACGCTCACTGCTTTTCGCGCGCGCCAGTTGCTTAGGCTGCCGCGCTAGCAAAAATGCAGAAGTCTCTGGGAGGCCCACATGGAGATAACTACAATCGGCCCGTTTCTCAAGTATTTCGACAACATCCGCGAACGCACCATGCGCGTCGCCCTGTGTGTCCCGCCCGACAAAATCGATTGGACTTACGCATCGGGCAAATTCACTCTGGGCGATCTTTTGCGCCATCTTTCCGTCACCGAGCGCTACATGTTTGCGGAGAACATTCAGAATCACGACAGCCGCTACACCAGCCACGGCCCCGAATTTGGCGCCGATTACGAAAGTGTCATCGACTTGATGAGGCGCCTGCACGCCGAGTCCATGGCAATTTTTGCGAAATTAACCGACGAAGATTTGCTGCGCAAATGCAAAACTCCAGGCGGCAGCGACATTCAGATCGCCAAGTGGCTTCGCGCCATGGTGGAGCATGAAGTCCACCATCGCGGTAAGATTTATTTGTACCTGGGGATGCTCGGTGTGCCTACGCCGCCCCTGTATGGCCTCACTTCGGAAGAAGTGCGTTCCCGCAGCCGCGCCCGCTAGGTTGTGGTGCGCACCAATCCTGGTGACGCAGGCGCGTCTGCCTTGTCGGCAGGGCCCACAGTAACTGTGGCAACCGCCGGAACATTCGCGGGACCTCCCTCGACACCCGACACGTCTTTCGCCGCCAGTAAATCCATCGCCACATGATAAAGCTGGGCGCGCAACTGGTACCGCTCGTTCGCGCGCGTGATGTAGCGTACCGCCAACTCCACCCCGCCAATCACCGGCCGCACATTGATTGCCGGCGCCGCCGATAAGGCGCTCATATCCCGCGAACGCGCCGCGCGCTGCCACTCTTTCTCCGCCAGCCCGGTGCTTGCCGCCGTGGCTTCCACCACTTTCTTCTGAATCGCGTCCACGATCGGAAACGGATCTTTCCCAGCGGGCAAAACGATCTGCAATTCGTCCCACATCCATTGCCCGGAAGTCGAAAAATTAAAGTAGTGCCCTTCGATCGCAAAACTATTGGTAAAGGTCACACGCCGCCCGGTGGGGTGCCCCGAATCCGTCCAGTTCCCCGTCTCCAGCAGCACGGTGTGAAACATTCCCAGCTCCACAACTTCGCCGCTCACCCCGTTGATCTCCACCCAATCGCCCAGCCGGATCCCGTTTCTGCCCATCAACACAAACCAGCCCACAAAGCTCACGATGAAGTCTTTCAACGCCACCGTCAGACCGGCGCCCGCCAATCCCAGAAATGTTCCCAGCTGGCCTGGCGGCCCAAAAATTACCAGCAGCGTCAGCAATATCGCAAAAATCTGCAGCGACAACCTCGTTACCGCTCGCAGCGTATCCACTTGCCGCCGAGCGAGCGGCAACCGCCCCAGCAAACGTTCCATCCAGGTGCTGAAAAATATTGCCAGCAGCAAAATAAACAGAATTATCGTGAAGCCCCAGATCGCCCGTCGCAGCGCACTCCGCTGTTTTCCAGCCACCAGCGCGCTCCACTTGTCATATACCGCCGCGAGATCCTTGTACGTTTCCGCTCTTTTGTCGTAGGTCGCTAGTTCGTTCTGCTGCGCGGAACGTTCTTTCGTGACCTTCACGACCACCGCGGCCTGCTCGTGACTGCGCTTCGGCTTCGCCCCAGCAGTGGGCATTCCCGCGGTTCGCGGTGCAGTGCTGCCAGCCTTGGAGGAAGCCCCGGCCGAAGCCGTGGAAGAAGATTGTCCTGCGTCGATGCCCGCTTTTTCGACGGCCTGAACCGTGCCGGACTTCTTTTCGCCCACCACCGCGACCAACGCGTCGTGCTTCGCCGAAAGTGCCGCAGCCGCCGCGGAAGCATCTTCCTGCGCCCTTCTCAAGCGTCCCAAACTCTGCCGCAGGGTAAACCATTGCTGCAGCCGGTGAATCAGCCCGCCCTTCTGCGTCGCATCCACATTCCCCACCCCCGGGGACGGCGTCTCATGAAGAACCGCCTCATGCTCCTGCACCATCGCCTGGATGCGCCCCTGCGGATCCCCGCCCGCACGCATCAAATCCTGCTTGGCATCATCAACCTCATCCTCATCCAGTCCGAGCTGCGCTTTGGCGACCTCCAATTCGTCATTAATGGATATTTTCTTTTCACCTTCTGCTTTAACTACCGCTTCAGTCAGCCGCGCCACCTGCGCTTTGTCCCGCTCCAACGCGGATTCCGCCTCCGCCAACTGCGCTTGCAGTTCTTTAGCTTCCGCGTTCGGCGCTGGTGGGTGTTGCGCGGCGTTACGCAAGGCCGCTGCGAACGCCAGGTCTACTTCGTGATCCGCAAGTCTAAGCGCTTCCTTAGCGAGGCTCTGCTCGTCGGCGCCATTCGCAAGCAGAGCAAGCTTCTGCGCCGTGGTGAGCGGCGTCTGATCTACAAATCCATTCGAATTACCAGAACTAGAGCTGCTGTCCGTAGAATCAGTCTTCGACAGAGGGCTGGGCTCGTTAGTGCGAAATAGCCCGTACGCCGCAGCCGCCAGCAGCAAAACAAGCACTATCGCCGCGAATTCTTGTCGTTTGCCCATGAGCGCAGAAATATTTTATCGCCGTCAGCTTACAGCCGCGCGATAGATGTCGGTTGTGTTTCTTTCCTGAAACATCCGGTGCCGCGAGATGCCAAAAAAAGAAAAAGCCCCGAAAATCGGGGGCTTTTTTTTTCACCACTGAGTAGCTCTGCCGCTTCTATAGATAGTCCCGCGACGGACCTTCCAGAAACGCGCGCAATTTCCGTGAACGCGAAGGGTGCCGCAGCTTCCGCAACGCCTTGGCTTCAATTTGCCGGATGCGTTCGCGCGTGACCGCAAACGACTGGCCGACTTCCTCCAGCGTATGCTCGCTGCCGTCGTCCAATCCAAAGCGCATCTTGATGACTTTTTCTTCGCGCGGCGTCAGCGTCTTCAACACCGAAGACGTCTGCTCTTTCAAATTCAGATTGATGACCGCATCCGATGGCGAAACCACCGCTTTATCCTCAATGAAGTCGCCCAGATGCGAATCCTCTTCTTCTCCGATCGGCGTCTCCAGAGAAATCGGTTCCTGCGCAATCTTCAAAATCTTGCGCACCTTCGAAACCGGAATATCCATGCGCTTGGCGATTTCTTCGCTGGTCGGCTCACGCCCCAATTCCTGCACCAGCTGCCGGCTTGTGCGCACCAGCTTGTTGATCGTTTCGATCATGTGCACCGGGATGCGAATCGTGCGCGCCTGGTCCGCAATGGCGCGCGTAATGGCCTGCCGGATCCACCACGTCGCATACGTCGAAAATTTATATCCGCGGCGCCACTCGAACTTGTCCACCGCCTTCATCAACCCGATGTTGCCTTCCTGAATCAAATCCAGGAATTGCAATCCGCGGTTGGTATATTTCTTGGCAATGGAAACCACCAATCGCAGGTTGGCTTCAATCAATTCCTTCTTGGCCTGATCCGCTTCCGCTTCACCGCGATGAATAAACGTCAGTGTGCGCTTCAGCTCCGTCAGCCCGACTTCGCTGGCATCCTCAATGTCCTTCAGCTCGCCGCGCCGGTTACGTAGTTCCTTGCGCGCTTCGAACGCCACATCGCCCTTCGCAACATCCGCGCGCCGCTCCAGCCTCCCGGCCTCGCGCTCCAGCGATTGCAGCCGCTCCACCGTGCCGCGCATCTTGTCAATCAGCCGCTTTTTCTCGAACGGATTGAAGACAATCGCGCGAATCGCCACAGAAATTTCCACGCGGGTGCGCGCCACTTCCCACTTGGCCCGGATATACGGCTTCTTCTTGGACTTCGCGGTCTTGTCCAGCTTCACCGCTTGTTTCAGCGCCGTCTCGTACAGTTTCGCAATCTTGTCTATGTATTTGAGCGTCTGCTTGGTCTTATTGGCGATTTTCTCTTCGGTGAGCTCTTCGTCATCAAAAACCACAATCTCTTTGATGGACCGCGCGCCCTTGCGCAAGTCCTCGCCTACCGCGATCAATTCCTTAATCACAATCGGCGACCGCGTGATGGACTTCATCACCACCAGTTGCCCGCGCTCGATGCGCTTCGCGATGGTTACTTCGCCTTCGCGCGTCAGCAACGGCACGGTACCCATTTCGCGCAGATACATGCGCACCGGATCGTTAGTCTTTTCCAGTGATCCGGGCGTTAAGTCCAGCTCGCCGTCTTCGCTGTGCCCTTCTTTTTCCACCACCACTGCATCGTGGTCTCGGCCCGGCTCCGTGGACACTTCCACCGCGCGCGCCGCCTTCGCAGACGCCGCATCCTCGTAAATCTCGATGCCGTTCCGCTCAAAGGTCGTCAGCAAATCGTCAATTTCTTCCGAGGAATGTACTTCGGCAGGAAGCGAATCATTCACCTCGTCGTACAACAAATAGCCGCGCTCTTTGCCTACCGCAATGAGCTGCCGTACTGCATCATATTTTTCTTCAAGACCTGCTACCGCCACGTATTACCTCCCGTTGCCGAAACCAGAATTTTTAATTACGCTCGAATGCGCTCGTACAGACAGCTTGGCGCGTGCTCCGGGGAACGCCCCTCAGACCCGCATCGAATTGTTCGTGAAATCCCACCGCGCGCAACACTTGCTTACCGGCTGGTCCCTGCGTCGCCCCCGCACGAACCGCCTGCCCGCCTGTAAATACATCTATAGGATGCAGTTAAGGCCAAAACAGTTACGCCTAAAACCCTATTACGCTACACGTTTAACCCAAGTCCAGTCAACGCATTAATCGTTGGAAATGAAAGGATAACGTGCGCAGGACATCGTGGGACGAGCTAGTCCTCAGCGTTGTTTCAACGCCCCGCTGCCAGTTGCCGCATCAAATTCTGTTTTTTCTCCAGCAGACTGCGCATGTCCGCCGGCGCCGGATTGGCCTCAATACTCTTCTGCACCTCCGCCAGGGCCCGCTCTGCCTGCCGGTTTTGCAAGGATTCCAAGCAGCTTTCTGCCTCCTCGCGGGTCAGTTCGCTCGATTCCTCGAAAAGTATCTCGAACAGCATCCGCCGGTCGCGTTCCTCCAGCCCCGCGGCAATCTCGGTCGCATCCATTGCGCTTCCGGCCCCATCGGTCCCAGTAACCAAGTTAGCGGCGATCAATGCCGCAAAAACCTTCTCCGTCTCTAAAGCCTCATACAAACGCGTGTTTTTCAAACGTTCCGCCAGTTCGCGGCGAAAGTCATCCGCCTCCGCCAGCATGCGAATCAAGCGCCG
>JBBRPU010000212.1:0-6201 GCA_038227545.1 Candidatus Acidiferrales bacterium | reverse complement strand
TCAGCGGGGTGTAGAACGTCCAGCCGGTATCAAGTCCCCCGGTGGAGAAAGAATACAAAACGAAACAGCCGCCGATCAGGTAGATGTACCAGCTTAGAAGATTGATTTTCGGAAACGCCAAATCCTTCGCGCCAATCATCAGCGGTACCAGGAAGTTGCCCAACACCGCCGGAATGGACGGGATAAGGAAAAAGAAAATCATGGCCACGCCGTGCATGGTGAAAAGCTTGTTGTACGTTTCCGGGGTAACCAGGTAGCCCGACGGAGTCATCAGGTGAATGCGAATCATGGTGGCGAACAATCCACCCACGAAAAAGAAAAAAGTCACCGAGAATAAATACAGCAGGGCAATCCGTTTATGGTCGGTGGTAAGTAGCCACGAACGAATGCCATAGGTGGAGTTCAGATAATGTTCGCGCGGAATGGTGTGTACTGTAGACGTTTGCGTGCTCATACTTATTTCTTCCCGAGCGGTGCGATACCCGCTCCTGTAGCCGGCGGCGGCTGATTCTGCAGTGATTTAATGTAAGTGGTCAGCGCCAGAATCTGCTCTTCCGTCAACTGCCCTTGAAACGTGGGCATCAAAGGCTGATACCCGGCAACCAGCTTGGCCGTCGGCTGCAAAATGGATTCACGAATGTAGTTGTCGTCGGCGGTGATGGTGGATCCATCGGCGAGCAGCACTCTTCCGCCATAAACTCCATTCAGCGAAGGCGCCCGCCCCTTTCCGTCGCTCAAATGGCAAGTGATGCAGGCTTTCTCGGCAAAGAGTTTTTCACCCGCGACTAGTGGATTGGCGTCCGCGCCGTAAGACCCGGAGAGCCACGCGGCATAATCCGACGGCTCCATGACCGTCACCCAGCCACCCATCACGGCGTGATTGGTGCCGCAATATTGCGAACAATACAAACGGTAGCGGCCCGCCTGGGTAGGCCGAAACCACATGGTGTTGTAGTGCCCGGGCACCACGTCCATCTTCACGCGAAACGCGGGAATGGAAAAATCGTGAATCACGTCTTCGCTGGCCATGATCAGGCGCACGTTGCGGCCCATGGGCACATGCAGTTCGTTGATCTCTTTCAGCCCGGTGGGCTGCTGCACCTTCCACATCCACTGCTTGCCGATCACATAGATGTCCAGCGTGTCTCCGGGAGTGTGCCGGTAATCCACATAAATGAACGCGCCCCAGGCAAACATGAACATGGCCAGAACCAATGGGATTACGATCCAGGCCGTTTCCAACCGCATGTCGCCATGAATGGGCACACCAATTTCACTGACCCGCGTGCGGCGATATTTGAAAAAGAAATAAATGACCGCGGCAGTCACCGCCACCGCGAAGAAAAGACAAATCGCGGTGATGAACACCATCAGCGCGTCCACTTGCGGCGCGAAGTTGGAGGCTTGCTCCGGAACCATTGGCAATTGCGACTGCACTCTTAGTGTGCTCCCCGTTGATGATAGCCGCCGATGGGCGGGCCACGCCGGGCGGCTGCTTGATGCGCATCGCGCCGCCGAAAAATCAAAATGCCGCCGACTATCGTAAGTATCGTCAATATCCCGCCGAGCCGGACAATCTTCAAAATCGAAGCGCTATAGGTGGCCGTCGTTGGATCATATCGGTAGCAAAACAAAAGAACATGATCTATGGGATTACCGATCTTTCCCGCGGAAGCGTCCACCAGGCCCAGGCGCATATCGCGGCCGGGATATTCCACGCCGTAGAAGTAGCGCGAAATGCGGCCGTCGGGAGTGAGCAGCATGATGCCGCTGGCGTGGGCGAAAAGATTCGATTTGGCGTCGAAAGAGTAGCGGAAATTGGCGGCTTTAGTCGCGAAATCAATACTTTCCTTCGCGCCGGTTAGAAAATGCCAGCCGTTCGCCGTTTCCGCTCGGCCGAAGTGTTTCAGCGCGCTGGCCTTCTTTTGCGCCGCCATATCCGGCGATTCACGCGGATCGAAACTGACGAACACCACCTCATAATCGCGCCCCGGCGTGAACGACAGCATTCTCAGCGCACCCACGACACCTTGCTCCACCTGATTGCAGAGCATCGGGCAGCCGTAGTAGACGAAAGCAAGAACCACCGGCTTTTGCTTGAAATAATCGCGCAGCTGGACGTGAGCGCCCGTCTCATCGGTGAACGCCAAATCCGCGGGAATTTGCGCGTTAAGCTGCGGCTCGAAGCCGACGTTTTGTAATTGCGCCGGCATGACCGTGGAGCTTTGCCCCACGTTCGCGGGAACGGTTTGCGCGCGCGTCCCGCAGGCTGCCAGTAGCAGTGCGGAAACGGTCGCGATGGCGCGAAAACTTGTCATGAATTACTTTTTCTCCGGGACCGCTGGTGCCGCGTTCAAACCTCTGGCGGCAATAATTTTCATCGCTTCCTTAACGGGAATGTGCGCGACACCGGATTGCTGATCCATCCAGCCGTATCTCTCATTCGCGTCATTGTCCGCCTGCGTCTTGTCGCGGCGATCCTGTTGTGGATCCGTGTCGTGGCCGGGCACGCCCTGCAGCCGGGGTTCCGGCGGCATGGTGTGGTAGTCGCGACCCATCGCGGCGCGCGCCGGCATCATGGGAGCATCGGAACGGGCCACAAATCGCCCGGTGTAGCGCAGTATGTACACGCACACCAGGAAAGACGCCGCCACCGAAATCGTCAGCACCACCAGGTACCAGTAAATGGTGCGCACCTTCACATCGCGCGTTTCGAAAGAAACGGTATCGTGGCGCGGCAGTTGGCCATGTCCGCCCACTTGCGTGGTCACCGTCCGATCGCCTCGGCCGGACGGTTCGAGATTTGGCTCAGTGCTCATGATGCGCAATGGCCTCCGAAAGTTTGGGATCGCCGAGCGGCAGCAGCGGCAGTTGCTTCAAATTGAACGCGAAGAATCCTACCCATAAGCCTATCAAAGCGATAGGCACCACCACGTCAATCCACGTGGGCAAAGCGCGCGCGGTAAATTCCGGCCGGGTCATCCAGAAAAGATCCACCAGCCTCATAAAGATCAGCCAAATCGCCACTTTGGGCAGCAGCCGCGAATTGCGCTTCAAGTCGCGCGAGAGCAATAAAAAGAACGGCACGAAAAAGTGAAAAATCAGCACGATGACCGCCACGGCGCCCCAGCCACCGTAAAGCCGCAAACGATAAAACGTGATTTCCTCAGGCTGGTTGCCGGACCAGATGATCAGCAATTGCGAGAAATCAAAGTACGCCCACAACATCACGAAGGCGAAGAGTAGTTTGCCGAGGTCGTGGAGATGCCGCTTTTGAATGAGCCCGGCCATCGGCGCCGTGCGCGAAAGCAGCACCACCACCGCGATCATCAGCGACATCGAGGAAATAAGTTGGCCGGCGACAAACAGAAATCCATAAATGGTGGAGGCCCAATGCGGAGTGATGGACATGACCCAGTCAATGGCCGCGAAGGTCATGGCAAACACATACAAAATAATGCCCGGCCCGGCCAGCATTTTGAAGCGGCGGCGCAGGGAGCGGTCAGTCTGGTTTGCGTCTTGCTGGCGCGACCAACTGTTAAAGATGAGCATCAACCCCATCCACACCACAAAATATATTATGGCGCGCACGTAAAACCAGTGACTGGTCAGATAGCCTTGCTGCAATCCGGAAAGCGGCTCGTCGTGCACGCGCTCGGGATCGAGCCACGCGCCGTAGAGATACTTCATGCCAAAAACAATGGGCAGAAAAAGAATCGCGAGCAGCGGCAGCGTACGCGTCGCCGATTCCAGCGGGCGGCGAATCACAATTCCCCAATGGCCGCCCGTCAAATGCTGCAGCATCAGCAGCCCCAGAGATCCCAGCGCCAGCCCCAGCACCAGCATGTAGCCCATGAGGTACGACGGATAGAAAATCTGCGGCGCTTTCATAGCCGCCACGATGCACAGCAGCAGGCCAATTCCGCCCGCCATCAGGGCATTGCGTTGCAGACGACCCACGCTGTCCGGCGTTTTGTATTCCTGCGCCGTCATTTCGCGGTGCCTCCCGAATTTAATTTCTCGCGCAGCTCCGCCGTTAAATCCGCGGAATGCGCATTACGGCTTAGCTGTAGTGCGCGCACGTACGCCACGATGGCCCAGCGGTCGCGCGGGGGAACCTGCGCAGAGTAGCTGTACATCTGCCCGAATCCGTTGGTGATCACGTCGTAAAAATATCCGTTGGGCGATTTCCGCAAGCGGTCTTCGTGGTAACTGGGCGGATGCTTCATGCCGCGCATGGCCACCATGCCGTTGCCATCGCCCTGCAATCCGTGGCACGGGCTGCAATAGATCTTGTAACGTTCTTCGCCGCGCTCCAGCAGCGCTTCATTCACCGGCAGCGGAAAATTATTCGATTCCTTGGTGACCATCAGGTCATCATTGTCCAGCGCGCCGCGCGCCACGGTATTTTCCACCGGCATGCGCTCGGAGCGGCCATCGCCAAAAAAATCCGAAGGCGAGAGCGGCTTGTTCTTGGGCTGATTTCCCATGTCCTGATGCAGGTTGTCGCAGCCCGCGAGCATTGCCACCGCAAGGAACGCCGCTGGCAGCCACATCGCGCGGCCCGTACGCAGCATGGAGAAAATTCTATCCATGGCTGTGCTCCATCGGCGCTTCCTCATCGCGAACTTCCGTGATGTGCTGCGCGTTCAGGCTCTGCAGGAAGCGCGCGCTTTCCGTCGAGCTGAATTTCGGATCGGTGGCTTCGATGCAGATGAAAAACCGGTCGGTACTGGCGCGCGCGAAACGCGCATTGTTGAATACCGGATGATACGGATGCGGCAGCTTGTTCAGCGCCAGCATTCCAAACACGGCAAATGTGGAAGCGCCCAGAATGGTCAGCTCAAAGGTGACGGGAATAAATGCCGGCCAACTGTTCAGCGGACGCCCCGCAACATTCATCGGGTAACTAATTACGTTGACCCAGTATTGAAAGCCGAAGCCCGTCAGACCACCCATCAACCCGCCTATCAGCGTGATCAGCGGCACCCACGGGCGGCGCAATCCCAGCGCTTCCGATAAACCTTCCACCGGAAAAGGCGCATACGCATCCATCTGGCGGTAGCCGGCGTCCCGGGTTTTTTCGGCCGCGCGGATGAGCTCCTTGGCGGTCTCAAACTCGCCCATCACGCCGTACAGGTGGGAGCGCTCTTCCATCACTCGTGCTCCTCAGAAGTGTGCGCCACCAGCTCGCGCATTTCCGCGATGGAAATCGCCGGCAATACGCGCACGAACAGGAAAATCAGCGTGGTGAAAAGTCCGATGGTGCCGGCGAACGTGGCCCAGTCCCATACCGTCGGGGAATATCGGCCCCAGGCCGACGGCATGAAATCGCGCGTGAGGCTGATGACCACGATTACGAAACGCTCCAGCCACATGCCGATGTTCACCACGATAGACATCAGAAACAGCACCGCCACGTTGGTGCGCATGCTGCGCAGCCACAGCAGTTGCGGAGTCAGAATATTGCAAAGGATCAGCGCGTAATAGTAGTGCGCATACGGACCGTGCAGCCGCTGATCAACCAGGTACATGTCGAACTTCTGTCCGCTATACAGCGACATGAAAAATTCAAAAAAGTACCCGTAAGCCACGATCAGCCCGGTGGCCAGCATCACCTTGGCCATATTTTCCAGGTGTCGCATGGTGATGAAATCTTCGAAGTGATAATACTTGCGCAGCGGAATCGCGATGGTCAGCACCATGGCAAAGCCCGAATAAATCGCGCCCGCGACGAAATACGGCGGGAAAATTGTGGTGTGCCAGCCCGGAACGATAGCCACCGAGAAGTCGAAACTCACGACCGTATGCACCGAAAGCACCAGCGGCGTAGCCAATCCGGCAAGCAGTAAATATGCCGACTGGTAACGCTGCCAATGCCGCGCAGACCCGCGCCAGCCCATGGCCAGCAATCCAAAAAGTTTTTGCTTCCAGCCCACTGCCGCACGGTCGCGCAGAGTCGCCAGGTCGGGAATCAAGCCCACAAACCAGAATAAAAGCGAAACAGTTCCGTACGTGGATACCGCAAAAACGTCCCAGAT
Source organism: Candidatus Acidiferrales bacterium (assembly GCA_038227545.1). Classification (GTDB taxonomy): domain Bacteria; phylum Acidobacteriota; class Terriglobia; order Acidiferrales; family UBA7541; genus Acidiferrum. The sequence continues at coordinate 160 of JBBRPU010000212.1, read as the reverse complement.
CAGCGGGCTGCGGAACTGCGGCCAGATTCCCATCGTGCTGGGATACGGACACATGTAAAAGGCCATCCACGGACGGCCGGTGTGGATCAGCGGAAAAATTCCCGCGCAAGCCACCGCGAAAAGGGTCATCGCTTCGGCGAAGCGATTGATGGATGTGCGC
>JBBRPU010000211.1:0-6208 GCA_038227545.1 Candidatus Acidiferrales bacterium | reverse complement strand
CGCGCCAAACACGCCACGCTGCCGCGCAGCGATCTCCACCAGGGTGTCCAGTTCAGGGCAACTCACTTCGTAATCCTGCCGCAGGCTGCGATGTGAATCCGCCATCAACTGGCCCAGCTTTTCGATCGCGCCACTTTCAAAAGCGTCCGCCGCGCGCAGCGTTCGCTCATTTTCCGTAACAACATGAAGGGCGCGCTTATAAATCACTGCACTCAGCACGCCGCGATGTTCTTCCAGTTGCGCCGCGGTGACGTCGCGCAACGCGCTGATTCCTGGCAGGACTTTATTCAAGGCCCGCACCGCTTCCTCGCATTCCTCGCGCCTGGTGTTGTATTCGCTGGCGCCCAATTCGTGTTTCACCATGGTGTTGCAAATTATCAGCGCCACCTCGCGCGGAATCGGCAGCATGCGCCTTTCGAGCGACCGGCAATCCAGCAGCAGCGCATGGTCCGCTTGCCCATAGCAGGAAATAAACTGGTCCATGATTCCACAATGCGCGCCGACAAATTCATTTTCCGCGCGCTGGCACACCATGGCCAGCTTGGTCCGATCAATGGCCAGGCCTGCAACATCCAGGAGCGCGAATCCCGCTGAAACCTCAATCGCCGCCGAAGAGCTCAGCCCCGCGCCCAACGGTACGTCACCCGCGACATACATATTTGCGCCGATCAGCTTGTTTCCCGCCTGCTGCAAAGCCCATGCCACCGCGAGGGGATAATTGGCCCAGGTATTTTCCGGAAAAGGTTTCAGGTCATTCAGGTCCGCTTCTATAGTTTCGGAAAAATTCTCCGAATGAACAATCAGCCTGCGATCCTCGCGCGGCGCCACCGCCGTCCAGCAGGAAAATCCCAGCGCCGCCGGCAGCACAAAGCCGTCGTTATAGTCGGTATGCTCGCCGATGAGATTTACCCGGCCCGGCGCCCGGTAGAGCGTTGCCGCGGTACGAAATTTTGCGCTGAATCTGGCGATGACCTGCTGTCCCTTGTCCATGTCCTCTACACATTCTCAGAAACTTATAAATGATATTAAATTCGGCGCAATTTACATTTCACGGCGATTTTTTCGACGCTCCGCCTGTGATTCGGGACGCGCGCCAGCTAGTACAGCAGGCCACACTAGCTCAGACGGCGTCAATCTGCTTACGCTTTCCCTCGTCGCGCGTCTATCGCAACATTAGTGCACCGACAGAAGTGTGGCTCAACTCCGGCACCTCGCTGATTTCCGCGCCGCCGGGCCGCACATCTCGCTGTTTTGACACGAAATCTTGCCGATTCAGAAAGGGAGTTCAGTCATGCGTAAATTGTGTGGAGTAGTTGTTGGTCTCGCTTTGCTTCTCAGTATCGCGTCGCGCACCGCGCACGCGCAGTTCAAAAATGGCAGCCAGGCCACCGAGCTGAATCTGCCGCGCCTCAGCCAGCGCGCGGAAGTGCTGCAGCGCATCGGGCTGACGGACATACACATCGTGTATCACGTTCCGCTCGCCGGTGGTCGTGAACTCTTTGGCACCACCGTACCCTACGGAAAGGTCTGGCGCGCCGGTGCGAATGAAAACACGACCATCTCTTTTACAGATGACGTCAGTGTGGAAGGCCACGCTCTTCCGGCGGGCACCTATGGACTGCACACGATTCCCAATGCCGACCAATGGACGATTATTTTTTCTAAAAATTCAACGTCGTGGGGCAGCTTCAGCTACGACGAAAAAGAAGACGCCTTGCGTGTAAACGTAAAGCCCGGCATCGGCGAAAACCGCGATTCGCTGGCTTACACCTTCGACGACATCAAGCCCGATTCGGCCGCCGCCACACTCCGCTGGGGCAAAGTGGCCGTGCCGTTTCACATTTCTGTGGACGTCAACGGCATCACCGAACGCAGCGTTCGCAATCAACTGCGCGGTGTCGGTGGATTTACCTGGGCGGGATACGACGAGGCCGGCAACTGGAGCCTCGACAGTAACTACAAACTGGAAGACGGACTGAAGTGGGAAGACACCTCCATCCAGAATGAAGAGCGTTTCGAAAATCTGGAAACCAAATCTCGCATCCTGGATGCCATGGGAAAAAAGCAGGAGGCGGCTACCACGCTGGCGTCAGCCATGGAGAAAGCCAACTCCGTGCAGCTGTATGTTTACGCGCGCGGCCTGCAACGCCAGAAACAACAGGATAAGGCGTTTGAACTTTATCGCCTGAATGCCAAAAAGCATCCCAACGATTGGGCGTCGCAATACGGACTGGCGCGCATTGATTCAGTCGCGGGAAACTTTGATAAGGCCGCCAAAGAAATGAAACTCGCCGTAGACGGTTCGCAAGGGCCGCAGAAAACATTTCTGGAAGGCCTGCTGAAGCGCCTGGAAGCGAAAGACGACATCAACAAATAAACGAACATTTCGGCAGTCCGCCGGTTTAAGTTTTTAAACCCGTCCTCGATCTCGGGGATGGGTTTTTGTTGGGGCGCAGAAGTTCTGGTGGCGGTTTATCTACGCGTGCGACATGGCGGCCGGCGCGCGCTCGGACACCGCCGCCAGCGCAGCTTCCATAATGCCCAGCCCTTCCTGCAATTGCTCATCACTGATAACCAGCGGCATCAAAACGCGCACCACGTTGTTGTACGTGCCCGCGGTGATGGTGATTAATCCGTGCTCGTAGCAGTAGTGCGCAATCTCTTTGGTCTCCGCATCGGCCGGTTCGCGCGTCTCGCGGTTGCGAACCAGTTCGATGGCACACATGCCACCCATGCCGCGAACCTCACCGACCAGCGGCCACTTCTTTTGCCACGCGCGCGCGCGCGCCTCAAACACTTTGCCGATCTCGGTGGCCCGCTGCAGCAATCCGCCATGCTCGATCATTTCGATGGCTGCCAGCGCCGCCGCGCACGATGCGGGATTGCCCGCGAACGTGCTGCCTAGTCCACCGACACCGGGAGCGTCCATGATTTCGGCCCGCCCGGTGATGGCCCCGATCGGCAAGCCGCCGCCCAGCGACTTGGCGCTGATGATCAGATCCGGCTCGACGCCGTAATGTTCGATGGCGAAGAATTTTCCGGTCCGCCCGATGCCTGACTGAACTTCATCCGCGATGAACACGATTCCGTGTTTGCGGCAAATTTCCTGAATGATGCCGAAGAATTCTTTGGGCGGCGCGACAAAACCGCCTTCGCCGAGAATCGGCTCCGCAATCACGGCGGCAACGGAATCGGCGGGCACGAGTCGCTTGAAGGCGTCTTCTAGCGCATGCGCGCAGGTCATTTTGCACGACGGGTACGTCAAGTTGTAGGAGCAGCGGTAGCAATACGCATAAGGAATGCGATAAATATCGTTTACAAATGGCGCAAATCCCGTTTTGTAGGGATTCGTTTTGCTGGTCAGTGACATAGCCAACAGCGTGCGCCCGTGAAACGCGTCGTTGAAACAAATCACCGCCGGCCGCTTGGTGTAGGCGCGCGCGATTTTGATGGAATTTTCCACCGCCTCCGCCCCGGTATTGACGATAAAAGTTTTTTTCGCGAATTTTCCAGGAGCCAAAGCGTTCAGTTTCTCGGCCACCGCTACATACGGCTCGTACGGCGTAACGCTAAAACACAAATGCAGATATTTTTCGAGCTGCTCGCGCACCGCGGCCAGCACCGGCGCGCTGCGATGCCCCATATTCGCGCAGCCGATGCCGCCGGCGAAATCAATGAAGGTGTTGCCGTCCACGTCCTCCAGGAGTGCGCCGTCCGCTCGAGCAGCAAAGATCGGCGTGGAATGATACGGGCCGCGCGGTATGGCCGCTTCTCGTCGCGCCATCAGCGCGCGCGACCGCGGGCCGGGAATTTCCGTTCGAATCTGAATAGCGCTCATATGCTTTTCCTTTGCAGCTAGTACCAGCCGATTGGTGTTTCATCCAGATTGACGAATACCTGTTTTGTTTCCAGATATTCTTCGAGTCCCCAGGGGCCCAACTCCCGGCCAAATCCCGATTGCTTATAGCCGCCCCAGGGGGCTTCCACGTAGGTGGGCTGCATGTGGTTCACCCAGATAATTCCCGCGCGCACGGCCTTGACCACGCGGAAGGCTTTGTAAATGTCCCGCGTCCACACCGCTGCCGCCAGCCCGTAAGGCGTGTCGTTGGCGATGCGAATCGCGCCAGCCTCATCGTCGAACGGAATCACCGTGGCCACCGGGCCAAAAATTTCTTCTCGCGAAATGCGCGCGTTGTTGTCCACGTCATAAAAAATCGTGGGCTCCAGGTAATAGCCCTTATCAAATTGTTTTGCGCGGCCGCCGCCGATGGCGGTCTTGGCTTCTTTTTTGCCAATCTCCAGATAGGAGCTCACGCGGTCGTACTGCTCTTTGCTCACCAGCGGGCCCATTTTCGTGCCACGATCCAGTGGCGCACCTAATTGGATGCGCTTGGCTTTTTCCGCCATGGCTGCCACAAACTTGGAATAAATTTTCTTTTCCACCAGGATGCGGCTGCCCGCGGAGCAAACTTCGCCTTGATTGATGAATACGCCGAAGAGCGCACCGTCCACGGCGGCTTCCCAATCCGCGCCGTCAAAGAAAATATTCGGCGATTTGCCGCCCAACTCCAGGGTCACGCGCTTCAGCGTATCCGCCGCGCTCTTGACAATTATTTTGCCGACCGCCGCGCTGCCGGTGAACGCGATTTTGTCCACGCCCGGATGCGCAACCAGCGCCGCGCCGCACGTTTCTCCAAAACCGTTCACGATATTCACCGCGCCCGGCGGCAAGCCAACTTCTTCAAACCAGTTCGCGAATTCCAGTACCGTCAACGGAGTTTGCTCCGCGGGCTTCAGCACGCAGCAGCAGCCTGCGGCTAGTGCGGGCGCCAGTTTCCATGCCGCCATCAACAGCGGAAAATTCCATGGAATGATTTGTCCCGCGACGCCCACCGGTTCGCGCAGCGTAAAGCTCAGCGCGTTGGCCGGCACCGGATTGACGTGGCCCAAAACTTTGTTGGCCAGGCCGCCATAGTACTCAAAACAGGTGGCGACATCTGCGATGTCGAATTCCGCCTCTACAATGGGCTTACCGGAATTGCGCGATTCCAGCTCCGCCAGCATCGCGGTGTTCTGGCGAATTTTTTCCGCCAGCTTGAAGAGAATGCGGCCGCGCTCCGCAGCGTTGGTCTGGCCCCAGGGTCCGGAATCAAATGCGGCCCGCGCCGCTTTCACCGCGCGATCTACATCCGACGCATTCGACGAAGCCACCTGCGCGATCACTCCTTCCGTGGAGGGATCGTAAACTGGAAAAGTTTCGCCCGATGCGCCTGCGACCCACTGGCCATTGATAAAATTCTGATACGTTCGAACGTCCGCCTTCACCGTGCCGGGCATAGCCGCCTCCAAATCCTTACAACTTCAAATTCCCGAAGCCGCCTCAGCGAGCTTGCGCGCCGTTTTGCGCCGCCCGTAAATGAAAAAGAAAAACGCCGCGAGGCCGATAAAAAACAGCGTCCCGCCAATCATCCACAGCTCATAGGACCACAGCGAAGTAATTTGTTGCGCCGGAAAAAACGCCAGCGCAATTCCCAGCACGGTGGTCAGCATTCCGCTGGAGCCCGCCAGCAGCAAGGTGCTCCGGCTGTAGCGCCCCTGCACGAAAGGAGTCCGCGAGGCCATCTTCAGCAGCGCGCCAAACATGTACAGGAACGGCACGAGTTGCAGGACCACCGCGAGCGACAAGAGCCGCTGAAAGGTTTCCTGCACTCCCGCGCCTGAGAAAGAAAAATTCAAAATAACCAGAATCATGGATACGCTGGCGTGCACGATCAAGGCCGCGTACGGCGTTCGATATTTGGGATGAACTTTTCCCAGCCATGCGGGCATGTAGGAATCCAGCCCGGCCACGAATGGAATGCGCGCGGAGCCGCCCAGCCACGCCGACCCGATTCCCGCGATGGATACGCTCAACAGGAATGCAAAGGGCGCCACGATCCAGGGAACGCCAACTCGTCCGGCCATGTGGCGCACGGCCTGCACAATTCCTTGCAGCACGCTGATGTTGTCTTTACTGACGGCGATCAACAACGTGAGCGTCGCGCCAATGTATAACAGCCCGGAAAGTATTCCGCCCCACGCCACGGCACCCGGCAACGTTTTTTCTGGATTCTCAATTTCATCGCCCATTACCGAAGCGAGCTCCAGCCCCACGAGCCCGAAGCAAATTACTCCAAAGGAATTCAGCACGAAGCGGGGATTCGCGGGG
>JBBRPU010000210.1:0-6216 GCA_038227545.1 Candidatus Acidiferrales bacterium | reverse complement strand
CGAGATTAAAAATTTCGATCCCTTCCGGTGGATCGAGAAAAAAGAATTGAAGAAGATGGGCCGCTTCATTCAGGTGGCCCTGGCGGGCGCGGATTTTGCCATCAAGATGTCCGCATGGAAACCGGAGAACTCGGATCTCGACGAAGTAGGCGTGTACGTTTCGTCAGGCATCGGCGGGTTCGACATCATCGAGCGCGAACACACCAAGTTGATGAATGGCGGCCCGGGCCGCATCTCCCCGTTTTTCATCCCTTCCGCCATCGTGAATCTGGCTTCCGGGCATATTTCCATTCGCTACGGCGCGCGCGGTCCGAATTCGGCTACCGCCACGGCTTGCTCCGCGTCGGCGCATGCCATCGGCGATTCCTTCAAAATTATCGAGCGTGGCGCCGCCGAGATGATGATCTGCGGCGGCACGGAAGCGACCATTACTCCTATGGGCGTTGGCGGATTCGCTTCTATGAAAGCGCTATCCACCCGCAATGACGATCCTTCGCACGCCAGCAGGCCGTTTGACGCGGACCGGGACGGCTTCGTAGTCGGCGAAGGCGCGGGCATTTTGATTCTGGAATCGTTGGAGCATGCGCAAAAGCGTAATGCACCGATACTCGCGGAAATCGTCGGCTATGGAATGTCCGGTGACGCATATCACATCACCCAGCCGGCGGAAAATGGCGACGGAGCGTTTCGCGTCATGCGCGCCGCTATTAAAGATGCGCATCTGACTCCTGAAGATATTGGCTACGTGAACGCGCATGGGACGTCCACTCCTTTGGGCGACGTGATTGAGACCCGCGCGTTGAAGCGCGTGTTCGGCGAGCGCGCTAAAAATGTGCCGATCAGTTCCACGAAGTCCATGACCGGACATTTGCTGGGCGGCGCCGGAGGACTGGAAGCGGGCATCAGCGTGCTCTCTTTGCGCGATCAGATTATTCCGCCGACGATCAACCTCGAGACACCCGATCCGGAGTGCGATCTGGACTACGTCCCCAATGTGGCGCGCAAGGCCAGCCTGGAATATGCGCTTTCGAATTCCTTTGGATTTGGCGGCACCAACGCCGCTTTGATTTTCAAGCGCTGGAGCGGAAAATAATTTCGCTGACCCGCTGAGCAGTTCAGGAAGACATCGTGAAAATAATCGTTTGTATCAAGCAAGTCCCCGCCAAAGACGCACCTCTTTCCATTTCCGGCAACTGGATCAAGGAAGCCGATATTGGATTCGAGATGAACGAGCCGGACAGCTATGCGCTGGAAGAAGCGCTGCGCCTGAAGGAAAAGCACGGTGGAGAAGTAGTGGCGCTGTCCATGGGCCCGGAGCGTGTGAAACAAACTATCAAGGAAGCGTTGGCCAAAGGCGCCGACCGCGGCATTCACATTGCCGACGATCAGTTTGCGCAGCTGGATCCTTTAGGCGCGGCCAAAATGCTGGCGGAAGCGCTACGAAAAGAAAACGCTGATTTAATTTTGACCGGGCTGCAAAGTGACGACCACGGTTTTGGGCAAACCGGCGTGCTGGTGGCGGCGCTGCTGGATCTGCCGCACGCCACCATCATCATGCAGATCGAAGTGCAGGATAAAAGGATGCGCCTGAAAAGGGAACTGGAAGCCGGATGGTTCCAGCATATTGAATGCCCGCTGCCGGCGGTGCTTTCCATTCAGTCCGGAATCAACAAAGTGCGTTACGCCACGCTCAAAGGCATTATGGCGGCGAAAAAGAAAGAACTTGCGGTGATCACCCGCGAGTCGCTGGGCGTGAAGTCCGAGGCCACGCAAAAGATCGAGAAAATTTACGTGCCCACCAAAACCAAGAAAACGGAATTTCTAACGGGTACTCCTGCGGAGATGGCCGCCAAGCTGGTGGAAAAACTGAAATTTGACGCGCGTGTTATTTAGTCAGCGAAGAGCATTCGAGATAGAGTCCATAAAATGAAAATTCTGGTCATCACCGAGCAGCGCCAAGGCAAGTGGAACAACACCAGCTTTGAAACCCTGGTGGCCGCGCAGCAAATCGCCGCGGACACCGGCAGTGGCATCAGCGCGGTGGTCCTTGGAAAAAATGTCGCAAATTTTGCCGAAGAACTGGCGGCAAAAAATATCGCGGAAGTCCTGCTGGTGGAGCACGACTTGCTGGAAGCGTACACGCCCGATGGTTACTGCGTCGCGCTTTCCCAGGTCATCGCCGCCGCCAAGCCGGATTTGGTTTTGTTTCCGCATACCTATCAGGTCCGCGACTTTGCTCCGAAACTTGCCGCCATGCTGGGCAAAGGCATGATCGCCGACTGCGTCAGCTTTCACAAAGAAGCCGACAAGATTGTTTTTGTGCGGCAGATGTTCCAGGGAAAAACGGTTGCCGATGTCACCTTCCAGGGCGCAACGCCGTGGTTCGCGTCGTTTCAATCCGGCGCGTTTCGCGCGGATCAATTAGCCGCGCGCCCGAGTGGCAAAGCTCCCGTGAACAAGATTTCCGTCGAGCTTAAACCGGAGCAAATCCGCACCAAGCCGCTGGACCTTTTCAAGGAAGCTAAATCCGCCGTGGATCTAACGCAGGCACCCATCATCGTGTCGGTGGGCCGCGGCATCAAGGCCCCCGAAAATATTCCGCAAGCGGAAGCACTGGCCAAAGCCATTGGCGGTGAGATGGCGGCGTCGCGGCCAATTTGCGACGAAGGCTGGCTCCCCATGGAGCGCCAGATCGGCAGCTCCGGTCAAACGGTAGCGCCGAAACTTTATCTGGCCTTGGGTATCAGCGGCGCGATTCAGCATGTCGTGGGCATGAAAGGCGCACGCACCATCGTGGCCATCAACAAAGATCAAAACGCCCCAATCTTCGAAATCGCCGACTACGGCATCGTCGGTGACATCTTCGAAGTAATGCCCGCGCTGACCGCCGCCCTCGAAAAAGCCAAAACATAAAACGCGGCGCAAGCCGCCGCGCCTCGGCAGTCACACAAATCGAAAAAACGCGCCGGGTGCCCCACCCTTGATTTATAGGGTGGGTCTTAGGGTCATTATTTCTTTCCAATCAACAACTCAGCCACCTCGTCGTCACGCAAACTTGTTCATCCCCTCACACTCCAACTCACTCCCTGTTCTAATCAAAACCGCTCGACTCCGGTTTGCTAGAATGAAGCAATGACGGTACAGCGCGAGCAACTGGAAGCGGACGTTCTGATTGTCGGCGCGGGCCCCGCGGGACTTTCTTGCGCGCTGCATCTCGCGAATCTCATTAAAAAACACAACGAATCGGGCGCCGCCAAGAACGGCCCGCCTCTGTCCGCTGAAAACATTTACGTGCTGGAAAAAGGGCGCGAGGTAGGAGCGCACCAGCTATCCGGCGCGATCATGAATCCCAAGGCGCTGGCGGAACTGGTGCCGGACTTCAAAAAGTCCGCGCCGCTCGACACCCCAGTAACCGACGATGCCGCGTTATTTTTCACCAAGAGCTCTTCTTTCCGGTTTCCGCTGACGCCGCCACCTTTCAAAAACCGCGGCAACTATGTTGTTTCGCTGAATAAGATCGTGAAGTGGATGGGCGGCCTGGTGGAAGCCGCAGGCGTGAATCTTTTCACGCAGTTCGGCGGCGCGTCCCTCATTTATGACGGCGATGGAATCGCCGGCGTCATCACCGAAGATAAAGGAATCGATAAAAACGGCAAGCCCAAGGACAACTACACGCCGGGATACGAACTGCGCGCCAAAGTTACCGTACTGGCGGAAGGCACCCGTGGCTCGCTGACCAAGCAGTTAGTAGAGAAAAAAAATCTCGCCAACATCAATCCCCAAACGTACGGCCTGGGCATAAAAGAATTGTGGGACGTCGAGCCGGGACGAATTCCCGCGGGATTTGTAGCCCACACGCTGGGCTGGCCGATCTCAACGGAAATGTATGGCGGCGGCTGGATTTATGGCCTCTCCAATAATCGCGTTTCGATCGGGCTGGTGGTGGCGCTGGAATATGCCGACCCTGAGTTCGATCCGCACGCGGCATTTCAAAAATGGAAAACGCACCCGTACCTCAGCAAGATTCTTGAAGGCGGCAAACTGGTGCGCTACGGCGCGAAGTCTCTGCCGTATGGCGGCTGGTACGCCATGCCCAGGAATTATCTGGATGGCGCGCTGATTATCGGCGATGCCGGCAGCTTTCTCGATTCGCAAAGGCTCAAAGGAATCCACCTCGCTATCAAGAGCGGCATCTTGGCGGCCGAAACAATCTTTGAAGCGCTTAAAGCTGGAGACACGTCTTCAAAAACGCTCAGCGCCTTCCCCAAAAAGGTGGAAGAAAGCTACATCAAGAAAGAACTTTGGGAAGTCCGCAACTTCCACCAGTCGTTCCAGCATGGATTGATCCCCGGATTATTTCAGACCGGCCTGCAATTTATTTCCGGCGGCCGGGGACTGATCGATCCGATGCGCAATCACGCAGGCTACGAAGCCTACAAAAAACTCGAGGACTTGGAGAAATCGCAGTCAAATCGAGACCACGCCGGCGCTGAGCGCTTCAAGGGCGACGGCCAGTTGACCTTCGACCGTTTAACGGATGTATATCATTCCGGAACGCGCCACGAAGAGGATCAACCCTGCCATTTGATCGTGCATGATCTGAACGTCTGCGCCACAAAATGCGTGGTTGAATACGGCAATCCCTGCCAATATTTCTGTCCCGCCGCGGTCTATGAAATGGCCAAAGACGCCGCAGGAAATCCCAAGCTGAAAATTAACGCCGCCAATTGTGTGCACTGCAAAACCTGCGACATCGCCGATCCCTATCAGATCATCGACTGGGTAGTCCCAGAGGGCGGCGGCGGCCCAAATTACGAAGGCATGTAGTTCAGTAAGCCTGATGCGCAAAGAAAACAAACGCCGCCGAAATTACCCGGCGGCGTTTGTACCTGTAAAAGGCGGCTTAAACGGTTCCGATATTAGTTCGGCGACAAACCATACACGCTGATTTCGGTCGCCGTTCCGACATACACCTTGCCATTAGCAACCGTAGGCACAGTGAACTTCACCGCCGCACCCGCCTTGTCATTTGCAACGGAGCCACTGTTCCAAAATTCCGTCGCCAGATTGGTGGCGTCGTATGCGTGCAACACAGCAGTCCCCGAGCCTGCAAATTCAATAGTCCACAACACGCCATTGGCTGTGCCTTGAGAGGACACCGAGGGTGTCGCACCCGGGAAGCCATAACTGGCGGAAGTCTGAGATGAGGGAGTGGGTTTGAACTGCCCGATCGCGGCATTGAAGGTGTAGGCTTTGACGTGATCATTTATCGGCGCAGCAAACAGCGTGTTATTCCAGAATGCGGGAGTAGAGAAAACCGGGTCAGAGACCGAGAATATCTGCACAGCACCCGTATCGTTAGCCGTTTTTCCGCCCAGGTTGTCGCGGTTCAGCACGAACATTGCGCCAATTTTGCTACCGCCCACAACGAGATGGGGCACCGGACCGCCCACTGGGTCCACAAGGATCGCGGCACCACTGGAGCCGAAATCCACATCATCGGCTTTTAAGGATAATTCGTTCGCGGGTGTAAAAGAACTGGCAACCGCGAGACTACTTCCGGTGGACAATTTCAAAAAGCTGTCGCCGAGATGAGTGGTGCCGTTATAGTCCCCGTTCCCGGTGATCAGATACAGGTTGTTGCTCGAATCCGCTGCGGGAGCTCCACCGGACATCCAGATACCGCCGAAACCTACGCCGGGATCGTCATTGAAAACGGAGGTCTGTGCGAGGGAAGAGGCGTTGTAACCAACGACCCAGCCGAAATATAGACCTTGATCACCGTGCGAAGCGTACGCGATATACACCACTCCGTTCACCAGCGCTAACGCACACCGCTGATTCTGGGTTTTGGGGTCGAAAGTATCTCCGCCGGCGGTGAATGAAATGTCCTTCGGGCCGTTCAACTTTTCTGACCCATCGGCGAGGTTTAAGGCGTGTAAGCGCTGGTGGAAACCGACACTGGCCCCGGTGGCTTTGGATTTTGAAACAACATAAATGGTTTTGCTAACCGCATCTATCACCGGTGTACCAACTATTCCGATATCAGGAGCAAGATCGTCGGAATTTACGTCGCCGTTGGTAACCCACGTTTCCCCGCTGGCCATCAAACTCTTGGACCACAGCGTCTGGCACGGCGAAGCATCTGCATCAAACGCATAAACAGTGTTGTGTTGCGTGGCGGCGATCACCACGTTGTGATTTACTCCTCCGATG
>JBBRPU010000209.1:0-6237 GCA_038227545.1 Candidatus Acidiferrales bacterium | reverse complement strand
TGTTGGACAAGCCGCAAATTCATTATGTGTTGGAAGAATGCGTGGCTTTTGGAATCGAGCACTTCATTATTGTCACGGGGCGCTGGAAGATCTCGATTGAGGATCACTTCGACGCGTCACCGTTGCTGGAAAAATTTCTCGAGGATAAAGGTAAACAGGATCAAGTGGATTTGGTGCGCAGCATCAGCGACATGGTGCAGATCAGCTACACGCGGCAAAAGGAACCATTGGGATTGGGTCACGCTGTTTTGGTGGCGCGCGATCTGGTTGGCGATGAGCCGTTTGCGGTTTTGTTAGGCGATGTGCTGATTCCGGGAAAAAATCCCGCGACCAAACAACTGGTGGATGTTTACGAAGCTACCGGAGTGGGTGCGATTGCCGTTGAAGAAGTGCCCAAAAATAAAACGCATCTCTACGGAATTGTGGCGGGCGAGCCTGCTCCGCAGGGTCCCTTTGGCGCGCGTCTTTTGCGCATCAAGGACCTGGTAGAGAAGCCGAAGCCGGAGAATGCTCCTTCGAACCTGGCGGTGACGGGGCGTTATGTTTTGCCACCGGAGATTTTTGATTGCCTGGCGCGAACCAAGCCGGGGACTGGTGGTGAAATTCAGCTTACGGATGGTTTGCGGATTCTGGCGGAGGAGCAGGGGTTATGGGCTTATATTTATGAGGGAATTTCTTATGACGCCGGGGATAAGTTGGGATTTTTGATTGCTACGGTGGAGTTGGCTTTGCAGAATGAGGAATTGGGGGCGGGTTTTCGGGAGTATTTGAAGGGGTTGAAGTTGTGACGGGCGGTGACTAGAGTTCTCGACGCCGCCAGAGTTTGTGACCGGCGAAAGAAGCAGGTCCCTCTGCTTCGCATCGGGATGACAAATTTCGTTTTTGCGTCAAGGCGGAATCGGGGCTGGTCTGCCCGAAAAAACGGATCTAACCCTTCTTTGAGGCGGGCTTCTTCTCTTTGGAGTCTTTACTGGACGAAGAATCTTTGGAGCTCGAGTCTTTAGAAGACGAATTCTTGGCCTCGCTGGAGTTGGAATCCTTCCTGGAATCTTTGCCGGAGTCTTTCGAGCTCGAATCTTTGCTGGAATCTTTTGCTTCCTTGGAGTCGCCGGAGTTGTCGGACTTTGAGGATTCGGATGCCGGGGTTTTCGCGGCGTAGTCGTTTACGTACCAGCCGGAGCCTTTGAATTTGATGGCCGGAGCGGTGATGACCGATTCGACTTTGCCGCCGCAGTGCGGACATTTTTTAAGATGCGGGCCGGCGACCGGCTCGATTTTGTCGGTGTGGCGTGCACACTTCAGGCAAGCGTACTCGTACAGCGGCACAGTGTTTCTCCTTGCTGTAAATTGAAAGTTGATTATAACACGCGCGTCCACTGGGCTTGCGAGGCGCGTGCTAGACTGGCAGCCATGAGCGGCAAAAAAGTATTGCGCTTTTCGCGGGCCAGCGAAGCGCCTTCCCCGGAATCAGAAAATTCAGAAACGAGCGGCGCGAAAGAGAGCGCGGGCGGCTGCCTGTACCTGGTGGGCACGCCCATCGGCAATCTTGAGGATATGACACTGCGCGGCTTGCGGATTCTGAAGGAAGTGGACCAGATTGCCTGCGAAGATACGCGGCACACTTCGAAATTGTTGAATCACTACCAGATTGAAAAGCCGCTGATCAGCTATCACGAACACAACGAGATGACGCGCGCACCGGAGCTGGTGGTAGCGCTGGAGCAGGGCGCGAAAATCGCGTTGGTGTCGGATGCGGGGATGCCGCTGGTTTCGGATCCGGGGCACAGATTGGTGGCAATGTGTTTGCGGCATCACGTTCAAGTGATCCCGATTCCGGGGCCGTCTGCTTTGCTGGCGTCGTTGTCGGCTTCCGGGCTGCCGAATGAGGAATTTTTATTTGTGGGGTTTTTGCCTTCGCGCAGCGGAGAACGGCGGCGCGCGTTGGGGCGGCTGCGAATTGAGAATCGCACGATTATTTTTTATGAGGCTCCGCATCGGGTGGCGGAGTGCGTGGCGGATGCGCGGGAAATTCTGGGAGACCGGCAGGCTTGCCTGGCGCGCGAAGTGACCAAGCTGCATGAGGAATTTCGGCGCGGGAAGCTTTCCGAGTTGACGACTTCGCTGGAAGAGCGGCCGGCGCGCGGGGAGATTACTTTGTTGATTGGGCCGGAGGACGCGGAAGCGGCGCGGGCGAATGTGGATTCGACGCAGAGTTTGTCGGAGCGCGTGGATGAGTTGATTCGGCAGGCGAAGCTGGACCGGAAAGATGCGTTGAAATTGGCGGCGAAGGAACGTGGGTTGACGCGGAGAGCGGCTTACGGGCAATTGTTGGAAGCGTTGGGGAAGACTGAGGCGGAATGAGGGTTGAAGGTAATGGTGGAGCGTGTTACTTGCGCGATGGAATTGAATAAATGCAAAGCGATAGGCTTACGCGATCGAAACGAACAATTGCAAAGTACTAGGCGTACGCGATGAATCGAAGAGAGGTTCCTCGACTGCGCAAACCGACAACTTCGCCCCCACGGGGGTGAACACGAGCGAAGTTGGGGAAGAAGCGTCGGTTCGCTCCGCTCGGAATGACAGGTATGTGTGGTTAGGAGAGTGATCGCGAAGAATTATTTACGGCTGAATCCATCACAGGCTGGAACGACCAGAGGTTTTCTATTTCAGCAAAGCTAAACCACGTATCGCTTAGGCGGCGGATTCGGAGCGGAAGACGCGGCGGAAGCGAGGGCCGGTGAATTGCACGCCGATGATTTTTTCTTTCTGAAAATCTGGTTTCTCGACTCGAGGGTTTATTTTTTCTGGATGAAGACTCGCCAAACTTTCACTGCCGGGAGATGCGCGGTGGGCGACGTGGACTACGCGGCCGCGGGTGGCGAAATCGCTTTCGTGGCGGGTGGCGCTGCTTTGCGAAAAAGGAAAATGGATTTCGAGATCGGAGCCTATGGGTAGATCCTGGCGCGTGACGAAGGCGGCGCCGTTGCGGCAAAGATTTTCGCTGGCGGTTTCTTCTTCGAAAGTGACGCCGCGGCTGTCGCGGCCGCTGACTTTAAGCGGAAGGCGAACGGCGATTCTACGTTCCGAGCGCTGCTTGGACGAGCTGAGCTGGACCATGGGCAAGGTCCTCCCCTGCTGATTCTGGTGCGGCCGCGGGCTGGCCGGCGAAAAAACGCTCGACGCTATCGAGAACTTCCCCGGTAGTGCGAGCCGCATGAACGATGCGACGGAGTTCGCTGCCATTCCCCACGCCGTGCGTAAACCAGCAAGCGAACTGCTTCATTTTGCCTACGGCATCGGGCAGATTCGCAGCGGTAATCTGGCGGTAGTATCCGGAGAGTAACTGGTGGCGTTGCTGGTCAGTGGGGAGATCGTAGCGGCCTGTGGCGGCGAACTGCCGCATCTGCAAAAAAATCCACGGATTGGTAGCGGCGGCGCGGCCGATCATGACGGCATCGCAATTCGTTTCGCGCACCATGCGCGCGGCGTCTTCGGGCGTGTTGATGTCACCGTTGCCGACGACGGGAATTTTGACGGCCTGTTTGACGCGGGCGATGAGATCCCAATCGGCGCGACCACTGTAGCCCTGGGCGCGGGTGCGCGGGTGGACCGCGAGGCCTTCGACACCGACGGATTCGGCTAGTTTCGCGACGTCCACGGCCACAATGGAATTTTCGTCCCAGCCGGCGCGCAATTTAATGGTGAGCGGAATGCGCACCGCGGCACGTACAGCGCGAAAAATCTCGCCGAGAAGATCGAGATCGCGCAACAGGCCAGAGCCGCCGCACTTCACAACTTTTTTGGCGGGGCAGCCGAGATTAATGTCCACGGCGTCGTAGCCGAGGTCTTCGACCATTTTGGCGGCGCGGGCCATGACTTCCGGATTGGCGCCGAAAAGTTGCGCGGTGATGGGATGCTCGTCTTCCTGAAAATATAAATAGCGGAGAGTTTTGGCGGCGCTGCGAGTGATGCCTTCGGACGAGGTGAACTCGGTCATGAGCAGGCCGCAGCCGCCAAGGCCGCGAATGACGCGGCGGAAAAGCGTGTCGGTGACGCCGGCCATGGGCGCGAGGATCGCGGCGGGGGCGATGGTCAGATCGCGGATTTTGAAGGAGGTGGGCAGCATAGCGCTGGTTCTACTTTACGTTAATTTGATTGGAGTTGCCCAGTCGGTAGTTTCGGGCGTTTTCGCTAGATTCGAGAAACCTTTTAAGGCGGGCCGTCACTCATGGGTCCCGCGATGAAACGCGACTGTTCCCATCGTCCACACTTCAAAACTTACGGAGGTGAATCCCACAGTCTGCATCAACGCGGCCAACTCCGTCGGCCGAAAGAATCTCGCTACCGATTTCGGCAAATATGTATACGCGGAACGATCTCCCGAAAGCATGCCGCCAATCCATGGCAACACGTTTCGAAAATACCAACGGTACAAATCGCCGATTACGCCCGCGGGCGGTTCGGTGAATTCCAGAATTCCCAGCGTTCCGCCGGGCTTCAAAACCCGCCGCATTTCGCGCAGCCCTTCTTCGTAATTCGCCAGATTGCGAAAGCCAAACGCGGCTGTCACTACATCAAAGGATTGCTCCGCAAACGGCAGCCGCAAAGCGTCCGCCTCTAGAAATTTAATTCTTCCGCCGCTCTTGCTGTTGGCTTGCACCAGCATCGGATGGGCAAAGTCCGCGCCAATAACGCGCGCCGAGCCGGCGCGCGCCAGCGCCAAGGCCAGATCCCCGGTGCCGCAACACAAATCCAGAACCACCGCATCTGCGCGCTGCAAAATCGGCGAAAGAATGCGCGCCACCCGCGCGCGCCACAAGCGGTCCAACTGCAAAGACAAAACATGATTCAGCAGATCGTAACGCGGCGCGATCTGCGTAAACATCTCCCGAACTTTCTGGGACGCTTCCGCTTCGGTTCGCGCGCCCTCCGGTTGGGTCCCCTTTACCGGCGCGGCAATTTCAGTCATTAAATTTTCCCGCGGTATCCAGGACTTGCGGGGCGAACCGCAAAACGCTCTCGACTGCCTCCGGCTGGACGCCATTCACAGACTCCGCGTGTCCGATTTTCCGGGCCAGCACGAAACGCAATTTGCCAGCGTAGGTTTTCTTGTCCGCGCGCATGGCTTCGAGCAAAACACGCGGCGCCACGCGCGGCCACGCGGGTAGGGGACCGATGCGGCGTACCAGCGCGACAACTCGTGCCACCTCGTCCGCCGCCATCATATCGATTTCATGCGCCAGTAGCGCCGCGCACATCATGCCCCACGCTACCGCCTCGCCATGTTTGAAACGCTTGTATTTCGTGACGCTCTCGAGCGCGTGCCCGAAGGTATGGCCAAAATTTAAAATCTCGCGCAAGCCGGCCTCGCGCTCATCGCGGCTTACCACTTGCGCTTTGATTTGCGCGCACCGCGGGATTAAATACTCGAGCGCGCCGCGATCTCGCCGCAACACTTTTTGCATATTCTTTTCGAGGTACGCGAATAATTTTCTGTCTGCTATCACCCCGTACTTGATGACTTCCGCCAGGCCGCTGCGATACTCCCGCTCTGGCAGCGTGCGGAGCAAATCGTAATCAATCAGCACCAAGCGCGGCGCGTAGAATGCGCCGACCAAATTTTTCCCCTCCGGCAAGTTCACGCCGGTCTTGCCGCCGATGGAACTGTCCACCTGCGCCACCAGCGTCGTTGGGACGTGCATGAGCGCAACGCCGCGCAGATAACTCGCCGCCACATATCCCGCGACATCGCCAACCACTCCACCGCCGACGGCTACAATCAGCGCCCGACGATCCGCCCCTGCACGGCTCAGCGCCCGGCATAGTGACTCCACCGCGCGCACGTTTTTATGCGGCTCTCCATCATCAAAGAGGTGCAAGCTCGATGCGCCATCGCGCGCGATTGCGCGCTTCAGGCTCTTCCCCACCGCGCGCCACACTCGAGGGGAAGATACCACCTGCACGCTAGAAAATTTCCCCAGCCGCGCGATCTCGCGCGCCGCACGCCGCAAAACACCAGCGCCACACAAAACCGCGTAGGCACCCACGCTCGATTTCACGCGTATGTTTTTTATTCGCATGCCATGAAAACAATATCAGCTATCCGCATCAAGTGGCGCGGTTTCGCTTCCGACAAAACTTCTGGTCGCCACGAGCAATGAGTGGAAAAAAAAGTAAAGTCCTCCGAGGTGCCCCAGCCTGAGTTTTTTGCAGGGTCGGTCTTTTAAGGTAGGACCA
>JBBRPU010000208.1:0-6252 GCA_038227545.1 Candidatus Acidiferrales bacterium | reverse complement strand
TGTCGCGTTATTACAATCAGAGCCGGCGAACTGAAGAATTCTGCGCCCTGAAGTTCCAGCCCAACGAATTTCGGCTGCGCAGCGGATTCTAGAGCGCATGATGCGCTTCCCGTTGCGGCTCAGCCTGGATCTCGCCAGGGTCGCTATCGCACAAAAACTATTTGGAGTTGTGGGGCGGCCGCTGAGTCTGCATCTTGATTTGGCTAGATTCTCCGCGCAGCCTGATGCCGCTTTGCAACACGGTGGTAACGATGTTGCGGCCGATTCATCGCGAGACGCGCAAACACTGACGATGGTGCGCGCGAGTAACGCGCCGATTGTCTGGATCGGGGGCGACACGCCGCTGCACTATCCGCGCATCGGGCACCTCACCCGGGAGATCATCAATCTTGGTCGCACGGTGTTTATCGAGATGGATGGCCGGCTGTTGCGCCGGCGCATCCACGAGTTTCGTCCTGAGCCGCGGCTTTATCTGGTGTTGCCGATTATGGGATTGCAGGAGGCGCACGATTTGCGCGCTGCGCATTCCGGGAGTTTTCGCGCCACGCTCGAAAGCATTCGCGCCGCGAAACTTTCCGGTTTCCACATCTGCGTGGAGACGCCTATTTCCGCTGATACGGACTTGGCTGAGCTCCGGGACCTCACGCAGTTCGTAGCTACGCTGGACGTGGATGGCTGGATCCAAAAACGAATTTCCGTCGCCACCCCTCCGTCCAAGGAAATACTCGCCTCCGCTAGGGACCTGACTCCGAGCAGGGGTTGGAGAAGTTTTTCCCGACAATTGACGCGCGATGTCGGGCACAGTGAATTTGCGTCTGGCGATACCGGTAAGGTGTCGAGTGCCTCGCAAACGAAACCCGGCAATCAAGTCAATTCTGAATTAGCGGCCCGCGAAGAGAGCGTGCGCGCACTATGACCACGCTGGTCACCGGCGCGGCGGGATTCCTGGGTAGCCACATAGCTCGTCAACTTGTGGCCAGCGGAGAAACTGTGCGTGTGCTGGTGCGCGCTTCCAGTTCGAATCGCGCCATCGCGGATCTGCCGCTCGAATATGTCACCGGAGATTTGCGTGACCAGGCTTCGCTGCAACGCGCGATGCAGGGAGTGCAGAAGATTTTTCATGTGGCCGCCGACTACCGGCTGTGGGCCAAGAATCCGCAGGACATTTACGATTCGAACGTGGGCGGCACGAAGAATTTATTGGCGGCGGCGAAACAGGCCGGCATCGAGCGCCTGATTTACACGAGCACGGTGGCGACCATCGCGGTGGATCGCCCGGAGTTGCCGAATGAATTTACGGATTCGAAGCTGGACGAAATGATCGGCCATTACAAACGCTCCAAGTGGATGGCGGAGCAGGAAGTTTTGCAGGCCGCGAAGGATGGTTTTCCGGCTGTGGTCGCGATGCCGACGACACCTGTCGGCCCGTGGGATTGGAAGCCTACGCCTACCGGGAAAATTATTGTGGATTTCCTGAATGGCAAAATGCCGGGCTACGTGGAAACCGGATTGAACTTTGTGGGCGTGGAAGACTGTGCGGCAGGGCACCTGTTGGTGGCCGAAAAAGGGAAAATTGGCGAACGCTACCTGCTGGGAGCGGAAAATCTCACGCTGAAACAAGTGTTGGACATGCTCGCCAAGCTTTCAGGGTTACCCGCGCCCGCCTTCAAAATTCCGCACGCGCTGGCGTTGGGTGTAGCCTATGCGGAGACGGCATTTTCGCGATTGTTTGGTCGCGAGCCGCAGATTCCCGTGGAAGGCGTGAAAATCGCACAGCATTTGATGTTCGTGGAGTGTAAGCGCGCGCAACAAGAATTAGGATTTCGGCCTGAGCCGGTCGCCGCTGCTTTCGGGCGCGCGGTGCGCTGGTACGAGGAAAACGCTTATATCAGCGAGCGCCGCATCAAACGCATGGCCCCTGCGGTGCCCGCGTAATTTTATATAGATTGGGATGAGAGTTCTAGTCACATACGCGGTAGAAGCAGAGTTAGCGCCGTGGCGTCGGCTGCGTGATTTGGAAAAAGTACAAATCGGTGGTGCGGAAGTTCATCGGGCACAGGTGGGACGAGCGATGGTGGACTTTCTGGTGACCGGAATGGGCGCGACGAACGCACACGGCGCGGTGGAGGCTGTCCTTTCGAAGGAATATTCGTTTTGTATTGTTTCTGGATTCGCCGGGGCATTGAAACCTTCCGTCAAGCTCGGCGCTGTAATCGCTGCCAAGAAGGTCGTAAATGACGGCGCAGGAGGCACGGAGCTCTGTGCGCGAAATCTTTGGACGCGGGCTATCGGGGACGGCGCGAAAACGGTGGAAACCCTTTTGACCGCCGACCACGTGGTGAACACTGCGGAAGAAAAAGCTCGACTGGCTCCTTTCGGGGAAGCCGTGGACATGGAAAGTTTCGCGATTCTCTCCGTGGCGCGGTCGAAAAAAGTTTCCGCGCTGGTGATTCGAGTAATTTCGGATGCGGTTGACCGCGACTTGCCTGTGGACATTGACACCATGGTTGACGCAAAGGGAAACGTGCGCATCGGTGGAGTGGTCCGTTACGTTGCTCAGCACCCGCTGGTTGTTCCCGCGCTGCTGCGGTTGGGACGAGACAGCAAGACTGCTGCCCAGGCGCTCGCCAATTTTCTCGAGGCCTACATCAAAAAGCTATCCTTCGCCACGCATGGCTGGCCGCCGCCGGAGTTGCAGGAAGTGGCGGCTTCATGAGCGGCACCGGAGCGATGGTGCATGCGGTTGAAACGCTTGGTCCGGTGCCAAAGACCATGCACGCGGGTGTATATCGTGAAAAGGGCATTGTGCGCGTCCAAGAGGTTCCCGTGCCGGAAGTTGGTGCCGGGGAAATATTGATAAAAGTCGCAGCCTGCGGAATTTGCGGGACGGACATCAAGAAAATTTTTCAGGGCTACGTAAATCCACCGCAGATACTGGGGCACGAACTGGCAGGCACGGTGGTCGCCGTGGGCTCGAGCGTCACGAAATGGAAATTGGGCGACCGAGTGATGAGCTTTCATCACGTACCCTGCGGCGAGTGTTTTTATTGCGAGCGAAGGTTATTTTCGCAGTGCAAGCAATACAAGGCCACCGGCTTGACGGGCGGGTTCACTCCTAACGGCGGCGGCTTTGGCGAATATGTAAAAGCCATGCCGTGGGTGGCGGAACGCGGCATTGTGGCGCTGCCCGACGATGTAAGCTTTGAAGAAGCCACGTTCATCGAGCCCATCAACACGATTGTGAAAGCCGTGCAAAAAGCCCGCGTAGTTACGGGGGAAACTGTACTCGTAATGGGCTGCGGTCCCATCGGCCTGCAATTGCTGATGGTCGCCAAACGCCAGGGTGCCACCCTGTACACCAGCGACCCCATGGCGGTGCGCCGTGCCAAGAGCCTTACGCTCGGAGCACAGGAGTCGTTCGACGCAAACACTGGTGGTAAGCTAGTAGCGGAAATCAAGGCTCGCACTGAGGGGCGCGGTGCCGACGTGGTTCTGGTGGCGGTGGCGGATCCGGCGGTGGTTGCGGACGCGCTGGCAGCGGCCAGACCCGGCGGAAGAATTCTCCTCTTTGCGGCTAACGACCCGGTGACCAGAATTGAATTTCCCGCTGCCGAAGTTGGCATTGATGAAAAGGAAATTCTGGGCAGCTATAGCGCGGCGGCGGACATCCAAGAGAGTGCCGCCGAGTTGATACTGAGGAAGCAGCTTCCAGTTATGGACATCGTCACACACCGTTTTCCGCTGGCGAGAATCCAAGAAGGATTGGAGTTGGCCGCGCGTCCGACGACGGAATCTCTTAAGATACTGATTACCCACGAATGAGAACTACATCCACAAGAAGAGCGGAGACAGGTGCAGACTTGAAGACCGCCGCGGCATGGATCGCGGTTCCTGCGAAGATGAACGCAGCCGTGTTGTACGGCAGCGAAGATTTGCGCGTGGAGCTGATCGATGTGCCCGGGCTCTCGGCCGACGAAGTGCTGATTCGTGTGCGGCTGGCGCTGACCGATGGCACGGATCTGAAGGTCTGGAAGCGCGGCTATCACGCCAAGATGATTCAGACCCCCGCGGTTTTCGGCCACGAAGTCGTGGGAGAGATCGCCGCGGTGGGTAAGCGCGTGGATGCGCGCTGGCAAATTGGCATGCGGGTGGTGGCGGCGAATTCCGCTCCGTGCCTGCGTTGTTATCATTGCCGACGTGGCCAGGAAAATCTCTGCGAGGATTTGCTTTTCAATAACGGTGCGTATGCGGAGTACATGCGCATACCCGGGCGCATCGCCACGGAAAATATGCTGGAAGTGCCCGATTCCGTGGACGACGCGAGCGCTGCATTGGCGGAGCCGCTGGCTTGTGTGTTGCGCGGCATCCACGAAATGGAGTTGCGTACCGGGGATACCGCCGCGGTGATCGGCTGCGGGCCCATCGGGCTTAAATTTGTTCGCATGTTGTCGCGACGTGGAGTGCGGGTAATCGCACTGGCGCGCCGCGCGGCTTCTCTGGAAGTCGCGAAGCGCCTCGGCGCGGTCGCCACCATCAACGTGAATGAAACTAAGGATTTGGTTGCCGCGGTGCGAGCGTTAACCGAAGATCAGCGCGGCCCCGACGCGGTAGTGGAAGCTGCGGGGAATCCGGTTACCTGGAAGCAAGCTCTGGAAATGGTGCGCCGCGGAGGAATGGTGAATTTCTTCAGCGGGCTGCCCAGCGGGACGCATGTGGAAATTGAGCCGGCGGCTATTCATTACTCAGAGATAAAATTGATCTCGCCGTTTCATCACACTCCGCGATTTATCCGCGAGGCGTTGGAAGCGATTCGCCGCGGCGATATTTCCGCGCACGATTTTGTCACCGAGGAAATTCGCCTCGAAGATTTGCCGCAAGCCTTCGCGCGAATGCAAGCGCGTAGCGGGCAAATCAAGCTGGCCGTCAGACCGTAATAATTTGTACTCTTTCCGCATGGAATCGTTCGCTCTGCCATTGCGAGGTCTTACTCGCTGAATGCTGCGCCCCCACGAACTGCAAATCGCTGAACGCGCGCCCGGCCCGGGTTGTTCGCTGGAAGAAGCCCAGAAGTACACGCGTTGGCTGGCTACCCACCACTACGAAAATTTCAATGTGGCCTCCTGGCTGTTGCCGGCGGAGCTGCACCAGCATTTTTATAATGTGTACGCGTACTGCCGCTGGGCCGACGATCTTGGGGACGAAATCCCGGAAAAGAATCGCGCGCTCGCGTTACTGAACTGGTGGGAAAGGGAATTGAATGCCTGCTACGACGGGCGCCCCTCGCATGCGGTGTTTGTCGCGTTA
Source organism: Candidatus Acidiferrales bacterium (assembly GCA_038227545.1). Lineage (GTDB taxonomy): Bacteria > Acidobacteriota > Terriglobia > Acidiferrales > UBA7541 > Acidiferrum. The sequence goes on along the minus strand of JBBRPU010000208.1, from coordinate 948 downwards.
CGAGAAACCATCGTGGCCAAGGATATTCCCGAGCAACTGTTCGTGGATTTGCTGAAAGCGTTTCGCCACGACCAGAACGTGAAGCGCTACGACACCTGGGCGGAAGTGCTCGATTATTGCGTGTACTCCGCGAATCCCGTGGGGCGCCTGGTGCTCTATTTGTGCGGTTATCGCGATGAAGCGCGTCAGAGGCTATCTGACGCCACTTGTACCGCGCTGCAACTTGCGAATTTCTGGCAGGACGTTTCACGCGACATGGAAAAGGGGCGCATTTATATTCCGCTGGAGTTGGCAGCAGCTCACGGAGTAACCGAGAAAGATATTCTGGAGCGGCGTTTCGATGAAAAATATATTGCGCTGATGAAGGATTTGATCGCACGGACGCGCTCGTTGTTCGCGAAGGGCGCGCCGCTGGCAAAAATGGTGGACACGCGATTGAGTGTGGACCTGGAGTTGTTCAGCAACGGCGGCATCGCGGTGCTCGAGGCCATCGAAACCATGGGCTACGATACGTTGCATCGGCGTCCTTCCATCGGCAAGGGTAAGCAGGCGCGACTGCTGGGGCGCGCGCTGGTCACGCGGGCGATTTCCAGAAATCCCAAAGTTGCAGAAGAGCCGCCCGCGGTTGCTGTGGATGCGGTGCAAGAGTCATACGAAGAGTGCCAGCGCATCGTCAAAGCCGCGCACAGTAATTTTTATTACGCCTTCTTTCTGCTGCCGAAACCGAAGCGCGACGCGCTTACCGCTCTCTACGCTTTCATGCGTCTGGTTGATGACGTTGCCGACGAAGGCGACAACGTGGCCGATAAGCAGCGCGGCCTGGCGAAATGGCGCGCCGCGTTCGACAGTGCGGTTACGCGCCACGCCGCAACGCCAACGCTGCCGTCACCATTGGGCGCGCCTGTTTTGCCCGCGCTGGTGGACACCATGCAGCGTTATCGCATGCCC
>JBBRPU010000207.1:0-6254 GCA_038227545.1 Candidatus Acidiferrales bacterium | reverse complement strand
GAAGAATTGCAGACTTGCGTCAACGCGGTACTGCGCCGTGAAGCCACCGAGGTTCTGAATCTCGGCCCCTCCGACGGCTACGCTCCGCTCAAGGAAGCCCTGCTCGAGATGCTGCACCGCGACGGCATCGCCGCGAAAGACGAAAATCTGCTCATCACCGACGGCTGCCAGCAATCTCTCGACCTGATCAGCAAAGCCTTTGTGCGGCCCGGCGATTGCGTCATTCTCGAAAACCCCACGTATCCCGGAGCCGTGGCAATTTTTAATGGCGCCCGCGCCCGTTGTCTCGCGGTACCGGTAAAAACTCACGCGGAACCCAACAGTGAGCTGGGCGTTGACGTCGAAGCTCTCGAAGCCACGCTGGCCGCCAATCGCGTGAAGCTGATCGTGCTCACCCCCGACTTTCACAATCCCACCGGCACTTCCATGTCGCTGGCCTCGCGCAGAAAAGTTCTCGAGCTTGCCGCGCGCCACCAGGTGCCTATCGTGGAAGATCACATTTACGCTCGCTTGCACCTGCGCGAAGACCGCGTGCCCTCGCTGAAACAACTCGATCGCGCCAATCTGGTGATTCACATAGACAGTTTCGCCAAGGTGGCCTTCCCCGGCTTGCGGGTCGGCTGGATCGTGGCTCCTGCCACCGCCGTCGAACGGCTGCGCCTCGTGAAGCAGACCACCGATTTGCACACCGACCAGTTGGCGCAAGCTACGCTCGCCGAATTTTTACGTCGCGGCCTTTTCAACAAACATCTTGCCAGGATGAGAAAAGTTTATTCCTCGCGCTTGGAAGCGCTCGACCAGGCGCTGCGAAAACATATGCCTGAAGGAACGCGCTGGACGCGACCGGAGGGCGGCATGTGCCTATGGCTAGAGCTCCCGCCGGGATTTGACGCCAGCGAGTTGCTGATTCACGTAAAAGAGCGCGGCGTGCTCTTCGCGCCCGGCCGTTATTTTTACGTGCAAAATCCCTTGCCTAACACGTTGCGATTGGCGTTTGCCAGCCTGGACGAAAAACAAATCGTTCGCGGCGTCATCACCCTGGGGGATATGCTGCGCATCGAAATGCGCAAGCGCCAGCGCGGCGTACGTCGCGCCGAACGCAGCCACGTGGCACTCGTTTGATTCTGAATTGTTGGGCCGAAAGGTTTGAACTGCTTTGACAGACACAATTACTCTCGCGCCCAATTCCGAAAATAAATGTTTCGGTTGCGGCGGCGCGAACGACGGTGGGATGAAACTGACGTTTACGCAGGACAACGCCGGCAAACGCATCTCCGGAAAATTTGTTCTCGGGGCGCGCTACCAGGGCGGCGGCGGCATGGGCCACGGCGGAATTATCGCCGTGCTGCTCGATGAAGCCATGGGAAAAGTTTGCCGGTTTCGCGACGCGCGCGCGGTTACCGCGGAGCTCGATATCAAATATTTGAAGCCTGTCCGCGTGGACGAAGAAATTACCGTCGAAGCGTACGAAACCGGCTTCCAGGGACGAAATATTTTTCAAGCGGGCGAAATTCGCAACGCCGCTGGCGATGTTCTGGCGCGCGGGACTGCGCGGTTCGTCATTGTCGGGCAGAAATCGGAAGCGTCGCCCGCCGCCGGTACCGGTAGTACGGCCTAGGTCCTTGGAGTTTGACAGCCGGTCCTCATGCAAATGGACCACTGCATAAGCATCGCAACGGAGAGGAGAAGTTTTATGGACTCGAAAAAAGTAAATGGCAGCGCGAACGACAACAATAGCCCTAAAGAATGGCGCGTGAAAGTAGGCCTCGCGGAAATGCTGAAGGGCGGAGTCATCATGGACGTCACCAACGCCGAGCAAGCAAAAATTGCGGAAAACGCCGGCGCCTGCGCGGTAATGGCGCTCGAGCGCGTACCCTCCGACATCCGCAAGGAAGGCGGCGTCGCGCGCATGGCCTCCATCAAAGTGATTCGCGAAATTATGGCCACCGTCACCATTCCAGTGATGGCCAAAGTGCGCATCGGCCATTTCGCGGAAGCGGACGTTCTGCAAGCGTTGGAAGTGGACTTCATTGACGAGAGCGAAGTGCTCACGCCCGCCGACGAAGAAAATCATATCTGGAAGCACGATTACCGCGTGCCCTTCGTTTGCGGCGCGCGCAATCTTGGCGAAGCACTGCGCCGCATTGCCGAAGGCGCGGCCATGATTCGCACCAAGGGGGAAGCCGGCTCCGGCAACGTGGTGGAAGCGGTTCGCCATATGCGCACCATCGTTTCGCAAATGAGAAAACTGACCATGTTGCGCGATGACGAATTGATGCACGAAGCCAAAGAGCTCGGTGCGCCGCTCGAATTAATTCGCCAGATTGCCAAGACCGGGAAGTTGCCGGTGCCGAATTTTTCCGCTGGTGGCATTGCCACTCCCGCGGACGCTGCGCTGGTACGCCGCCTCGGCGCCGAAGCGGTGTTCGTCGGCTCAGGAATTTTCAAGTCCAGCGATCCCGAAGCCCGCGCCAAAGCTGTCGTCAAAGCCACCACGCATTTTGAGGACGCGAAAATCGTGCTCGAAGCTCACGAAGAACTGGGCGAAGCCATGCCCGGCCTGGACATTCGCCAGATGGATCAGAAAGACATGATGTCCACGCGCGGCTGGTAATTGTGCGTAAGCGCTCGGCGCAAAAAATACAGTAAGCACACGGGGACCAGCGGTGAAGATTGGCATCCTGGCGGTACAAGGCGATTTCGCGGCGCACGCGGCCATGCTTGCCGGCATGGGCATTGACACCGTGGAAGTCCGCGCGCCCTCCGATCTTCAAGACTGCGACGGCTTGATTCTTCCCGGCGGCGAGAGCACCACGCAGCTGCAATTTCTTGTCGAAGAAGGTCTCTACGAAACCATCAAACGCTTCTCCGAAGATGGCCACGCGATCTTCGGCACCTGCGCAGGCGCAATTCTCTTAGCCACAGACGTAGAAAATCCCAAGCAAAATTCCCTCGGCTTGCTCGACATGACCATTCTGCGTAACGGCTACGGACGCCAGCTCGCCAGCGATGTCTTCACCGGCAAATCCACGCTGAAAGACGAGCCCCTGGAAATGGTTTTTATTCGCGGCCCCATCATCGATCGCACCGGGCCCGGTGTGGAAATTCTAGCCATGCACGCTGGCAAACCCGCCATCGTACAAAAAGGAAATATTCTGGCGACAACATTTCATCCAGAACTAACCTCCGACACCACCGTCCACGCGCATTTTCTAAAGCTAGCCGCACAATTACACAAACCGAAGACCCTATCCATCACGAATTCCGAAAAGTGAAAACCATCCATTCCACACATAGCAATCACGGAGGGTGCCCCACCCTCGGTTTATAGGGTGGGTCTTGCTTTGAAAAAACACATTCCGCCACCATCCAGAAAAAAAGTGCTATTCGTATGCCTGGGCAACGCCTGCCGCAGCCCCATGGCGGAATCCATCGCTCATCGCAACGCCTCCGATATAATCGACCCATCGAGCGCCGGACTGTCACCGCTTGGATTCGTCCCCGATCTCACAAAACAAACTCTAGCCGCCAACGGTTGCCCCACAGAGAATCTGTCCTCCACACCTATCACCCGCGAAGTCTGGGATGCCAGCGACATCGTCATCAACATGAGCGGCGTTCCGCGAGCGCGTGCCTTCACCGACTCCGAAAAGGTCGAAGACTGGGACGTGCAGGATCCTTATGGCGCTGATCCCACCGTTTATCAGACAATTTACGAGGACATCGAAAAGCGCGTAGGACTTTTAGCGGCGCGCCTGAGAAAATCAGCGGCGAGCCAAATCACCGACGAAACCAGAAACCCCAAGGGAGATTGTCAAAAGTAAATGCGGCGGGAAAAAACCAGCGTATCGCAGGAAGACTATCTCAAGTCCATCTGGGAAATGCTTGAGGAAGCGCAGACACCCATCAGCGCGCGTCTCGCCGAAGAATTAAACGTCACTCCGCCCGCCGTCACTGCCGCGTTGAAACGCATGACCCGCGACGGTCACGTGCGCGTGGAGCGCACCGGACGCATTGACCTCACGCGCAAAGGACGCGCCGTCGCCGAGCGCCTCGCGCTGCGCCATCAGCTCGCCGAAGTGCTGCTCACCGAAGTCATCGGCCTCTCCTGGGCCAAAGCCCACGACGAAGCGGAGCGCATGGAGCACGCGATTTCTCCCGAGGTGGAAGCGCTGCTGCTCAAACGCTTCGGCAACAAAAAAACCTGCCCGCACGGCGTGCCCATGCGCGGCGGAATCGCAAAACTTCGCGAGCGTGGCGCCGTCCTCCTGGCAGAGCTGCGCGCCGCCGAGTCCGCCGAAATCGTCTGCGTCTACGAAAAAGATCGCCAGTTCCTCGAATTTCTTGAAGGCCTGCACCTGCGCCCCGCCACCAGGGTCGAAGTCCTGAAGCGCGAGTACGACGAAACCATGACCCTGCGCGCCAACAACAAAAAAATCCACCTGGGCAAACCCGCCACCTCCCGCATCTGGGTCCGCCGCCTCACTTAGCTCTCCGCGCCGAATTCCCAAGCCCCACACCAAACGGTCGTTCCGACCGGAGCGGGAAGACGCTTTTCCTTCTCCTTCGCTCCACAATTCTTGTCCATTCGAATCGGCAGCACATTCGAATCTCGACTGCGTTCGAATGCCGGCACAACTCATTTCAGCCGTAAACCCAGGTCTTCGCTCAGGTTAGAAACTTTTCACCACCTTGTTTCACGTGAAAACGCAAAACGCAACTCCCGCGCGCACACGACTTTTTCGCGCAAATGTCGACACGTCGACATTTTTATCACGACATTACGTCACGACCATGTTCAGGAATTGTGCTGACGCTGCGCGCGACGCCGCTCGCCGACCCACTGAATAAAAGTTTCCATGCGGGCGCGGTGCTTCCAGGAAAGACTGAAAAATTTACGCGCGTCCAGCGGCGCGGCTTCCGGACCGAGAAATGTCTCGAAGCGCCACCTTATATAAGGACTGTCCCACGGGTGCAGGCGGTAGCCGCGCGCGGCCATCCAGTAGTAACGCATAGCTTCAAACATCCGTCGTTATTGTAGCCGCAGGGCCGCGCTCGCCACACAGAATTTTTCCACGCGTCAAACACGACCAGCTATTTTGTGCATTCAGGCTTCACTCCGCCATCGGCGCGGAAATATGTTCGTGTACCAGCAGCCAGCCACCACCACGCTTTTCCCAGATGCCGGTGTAGCGCAGGTCCACCTCGACAACTTTTCCATCTTTTGTTTTTTCATAAAAGTGCATCGGCACCGTCGTCCACGCTATGCTGCCGCGGCGCGTAACTTTCAAATCTTTTCCGGCGGTGAGTTTTGCATCAGCGGCGTTATCCAGTAGCGCTTTTTTCACCCCGGGCACGTACTCTTTCCACCCGTGATACGAAAACGGCGTGACGTCATAAAAGATTAAGCCATCATCTTTCGCATAATATTTCCCGGCGGTGTCCGGCCCGCCGCTGCTCCACGCCGCGCAGTAATCATCAGTTAGTTTCCGAAAGGTGGCCGCGTCATTCGCGCTTGGCAGCGCGCTCGCAACCGAGAAACTAACCACCGCGACGAGGACTGCCGCCGCGGCGCTGAGAGCGAGACGGCGAACTGCAAAATTTGCTGAGCTGTGAATGGGCATGGGCTTCTCTCCTGAATCGCCGCGATACGAATCGAGGCCGCGATGCGAATCGCGCCTACGGTATTGCTCTTTGGCCGCTTTTGCAAGCGCTTGCTGGCGATCGGCGCTCGCGCTTCGCTTGGCTCACCGTCTCGTTAACCGCCGCATTGGCCTGTTTGCTTGCCACCATTCGCTGGGTTAAAATCCCTCGCTCATGTCTGATAACACCTCCCTTACTGGCCATACTATTTCGCACTACAGTGTTCTGGAAAAACTCGGCGGCGGCGGCATGGGTGTGGTGTACAAGGCCAAAGATTCGCGGCTGGGCCGAAGCGTGGCGCTGAAATTTCTTCCTGACGACATCTCCCAGGATCCGCAGGCCATCGAGCGATTCCGCCGTGAAGCGCGCGCGGCATCGTCGCTGAACCACCCGAATATCTGCACAATATACGATGTCGGAGAATATGACGGCCGACCGTTCATTGCCATGGAGTTGCTGGAAGGCGAGACGCTGAAGCACCGCATTTCCGACAAGCCGCTGGCGATTCTGGAATTGCTGGAGGTCGGCATCCAGATTACCGATGGTCTCGAAGCCGCCCACAGCAAAGGCATCGTGCATCGCGATATAAAACCGGCCAACATTTTCCTTGT
>JBBRPU010000206.1:0-6258 GCA_038227545.1 Candidatus Acidiferrales bacterium | reverse complement strand
GCGCGGGCAGCCCAACCGGCGCAGGCAGCGAATGCACCGCCCGGGGTGCAACAGGCGCGCGAGCGCTGGACACCAGAAGCCGCGAACAACTGGTATCGCAAGCAGCCCTGGCTGGTGGGCAGCAATTTCATTCCTGCAACCGCGATCAACGAACTGGAAATGTGGCAAGCGGAAAGTTTTGATGCCGCAGAAATAGATAGAGAATTGGGCTGGGCGCAATCGCTGGGACTGAATACCATGCGGGTCTTTCTGCATGATCTTCTCTGGCAGCAGGACGTGGAAGGATTCAAGAAAAGAATTTCGATTTTTCTAGACATTGCGAACAAACATCACATCAAGCCAATGTTTGTGCTCTTCGATTCCTGCTGGGATCCTGATCCGCAACTGGGTAAGCAGCGCGGACCGCGGCCAGGCGTACACAATTCGGGCTGGATGCAAAGCCCGGGCGCTCGCGCCCTGCAGGATCCGCGCGAATATCCACGACTCGAAGCCTACGTCAAAGGTGTAATCGGAGCATTCGGCCATGACCAACGTGTGCTGGCGTGGGATGTGTGGAATGAGCCGGACAATCGCAACGAAAGCTCGTATGGAAAGCTGGAACCCGCCAATAAAATTGCGCTGGTTGCAGAATTGCTGCCCAGAGTATTCACCTGGGCGCGTGCTGCCGGACCGATGCAGCCGTTGACCAGTGGCGTTTGGCACAACGACTGGTCATCGCCAGAAAAACTTTCTCCCACGGAAAAGACGCAAATCGAAATGTCTGACGTGATTTCATTTCACAGCTACGACGGCCCGGCGGAATTCGAGAAGCGCGTAATTTCGCTTCAGCAATACCAGCGGCCGATTTTGTGCACGGAATATATGGCTCGCGGCAACGGCAGCACGTTTCAGGGCACTTTGCCGGTCGCCAGGAAGTATCACGTGGCCGCGATGAACTGGGGGCTGGTAGCGGGAAAGACGCAGACCTATCTTCCCTGGGATTCCTGGGAAAAGCCGTATACCGACCGCGAGCCCGCGGTGTGGTTTCACGAGATTTTTCGCACCGACGGGCAACCGTACCGTGATGACGAAGCGGTTTTCATCAGACAAATTATCGGAGCGCGCACCCAGGCGGCGCCGAAAAAGAAAGCGGCTTAGGCGGGCAGCCGCTCGGCCAGGCTAGCGGATCCAAACGGTTTTCACGTTGGTGAATTCGCGAATGCCGTTGATGCTCAGCTCGCGTCCGTGACCGGAACGCTTTACTCCTCCGAAGGGCACGCGCGGATCGGAAGCCACCATCTGGTTGATGAACACCATGCCGGCTTCCAGTTCATTGATGAACAGCTCGCGCTCGCGATCGTCATTGGTCCAGGCGCTGGCTCCCAGGCCGTAGCGGTGATCGTTCGCCACGCGAATGGCATCTTCCGCACTTTTGACGCGGAACATGGAAGCCACCGGACCAAACAATTCTCCGCAGCCGGCTGGCGAGTCCACGGAGACGTTCGTCAATACCGTCGGCGGATAGAAATTCCCCGGCCCGCCCAGTGGTTTGCCTCCGGTGAGCACGCGCGCTCCCGCGTCAATGGATTTCTGAACGTCGGCCTGCAGCGATTCTACGGCGCCGGCGGTGGCCAGCGGACCAACGTCGGTTTTTTCGTCGAAGGGGTCGCCGATTTTCAGCCCTTCCATTTTGGCGACGAAGGCGCGTTCGAAGTTGTCCGCAATTTCGTCTGCAACGATGAAACGCTTGGCGGCGATGCAGGATTGCCCATTATTTCCCACCCGAGCCTTCACCGCGGTGGCCACCGCGTCATCCAGATTGGCGCTGGGCATCACGATGAAGGGATCGCTGCCGCCTAATTCCAGCACAACTTTTTTGATCCGTTTGGCTGCGGATATGCCCACCTGTATGCCCGCTTCTTCGCTGCCCGTTAGTGTGGCCGCCTGGATACGCGAATCATTCAAGATGGCGTCAACTTCCTTTACGCCGATCAGCAATGTCTGAAACGCACCTTCCGGGAAGCCGGCGCGCAGCACAATTTCTTCAATTTTCAACGCACATTGCGGAACGTTGGAAGCGTGTTTCAACACGCCGACATTTCCCGCCATTAGCCCTGGCGCGATGAAGCGAAAAACCTGCCATAACGGGTAATTCCACGGCATCACTACGAGGATGGGCCCCAGCGGCTGGTAGTGCACATAGCTGCGGCTGGCGGTGGTTTCGATGACCTCGTCAGCCATGAACCGCTCAGCATTTTCCGCGTAGTAGCGGCAACCCCACGCGCACTTCACCGCTTCGTCCACGGCGGAACGCAAAGTCTTGCCCATCTCCAGGGTCATTAGGCGGCCCAGTTCCTGTTTTTCACTTTCCAGGATGTCAGCAGCCTTATTCATCATGCGCGCGCGTTCCGCAAACGTAGTTTTTCGAAAAGTCTCGAAAGTGCTGGCCGCGAGTTTTAGTTTGGCTTCGATTTGTGCCGCGGAGAGCGGCTCAAAAGTTTTCAGGACTTCTCCTGTGGCGGGATTGACGGACGCAATGGCCATTTCGTGGAGCCTCCGGAAGGGTGCGGGTCGCTATCGTGGTGCGCGTTGCAGCGCGCTCAAATTATATGTGTTCCGAGGGGAAATTGCCGAATCCTGGAGGCTGGCAAGTGGTTGCCCGAGTGCGGAGACTTACCAGTAGTATTACTGAGTATATAATATAATCAAAATGATATATATTCTTTGGGACGGCGACTCGGCAATTTGGATTTCCTCCATGTCTGGATACGATATTCTGATCCTACCCTCTCGTTTCCCAGTGGTGGCCAGACCCAGGCCGCTTCAGCGCAATGCCCCAGGAACCTTATGAAACTATTCGCAAAGTTCGTTGTAGGATGCGGCATTTTGCTGCACCAAAAATTCGCAGAGCGCCCCAATGAAGAGGTGGACTGCGACCGCCAGAGCACCCCTCTCGATGAACGGTTAGCCGAGAGGTTTGAATCCGGCGGCGGCTTCTCTGAGGGCTCCGCGGACAGATCCCCGGAACCCGCGGGTTCCTTGCAAAACTAAACGTTCGCTCCTGCTGTCAGATGCAGCCCGGCGCTGCTTACTGCACTTTGGAGTGTTCCCTGCGAATGCCCTCGAAGGTGTGAAGAATCAGGTAGGCAACTTCGGACTGAACGTGACGATCCAGATTTGCGTCCTCCACGTAGTGCAGGCTTTCGTTTACCTGCGTTTGCTCTAGCAACCCGAGGGCCTGCCCGCAGTACCAGGGGCGAAATACGCGCGAACTCCAGATAAATTCAGCTTCCGTCCCTTTCAATCCCGCCGCCGCTCCATTCACGTACAGAACAAGATCATAAGGTGCCTGGTTCACCATGCGAACGTCCAGCACCGCTTTCAAATGAGTCGCGTAGGCTGCGGTTATCGCGGCTGGTGTCTCTTTTTCGCTCCAAAGATAAATACGTATTTTGTCGCTGGGTGACCCGAGGTCCGCGCACGGCTGCCCGGCACTAGTTTTTGAAAGTGACGAAGAGACTGGAGGCGGAACTCCGGGCGAAGGCAAATCAACTCCGTGCGCAGTGCCGTTCCCGCTGTCGGCGAACACCGCGGATGAGACTTCGCCCCTATGCGTGGAGTCACCGGCTGCTTCCGTACCAGCGGACGCTTCGGGAAGTTGTCCTACTTTCGAAACATTGATTCCCACGTTGCGAGCAGGTGAGCGGTACGCCAATACTCCCAGCACCACGAAGACCGCCAGACAGGCTGCGACGATGAGTGCCACCCAACTGCGAGAATTCCATCGGGAAAGACTGAATTCCTTCGAAGCAAACATGTCCGTCAGCGAGGTTTTCAAAGGTCTGGCATAAGAACCAGTCTGCCGTTTACTGAAGGACTCAATTAGATTTTGCACCAACTGATCGCCACTACTGCCGCTCTCTCGCGGCCTGTCGTCCGCAAAATTATTACCAGCCTCTGTGGTTGGCGCTCGCAAACCCGGCCGCGATTGTGGCGCCGAGCTGGCTACGTCGCGCGCGGAATCCTGGATAAGCGCGGACTGCGCCGCATCCTCTAGCGACATCTTTTTCAGTAGCCACTCTTTCAGCTGGGTACGTGATGCTTCGGGCAGGTCCACGAAATGAATGCCAACTTTTTTTCCGGCTTCATCGCGCCAGGTAATGCGGGCCTTGGCTTCGAACTGCCGGCCAATCTCGGCCATTTCGAAATCCACGACAATGTATTCCCCGTCGGGTTGCGGGCCGAGAATGTCCAGGGCCGCGCCGCCTTCGCTGACGTCGTAAAGCACGCCGTCGCTGTTGGCACCGGAGAGAACTACATAAAGACGAGGCGAGACCGGACGGCGCGGGTGCGCGCGACGATCGCTTTTGTCCGGCGTGGAGGAGTCCCCGTCTCTGGGTGGCAATAAACTCATTAGCGGAATGTTACGTTATGGTTAAACGGCAGACAATGCGAGTTCCGGTGGCTGACGCCTTTTTGGCATGGGCACCTTGTTCCGGCACCCAGGAAAATCGAGTTCCTGCGATCAAGGAATGATTTTTTGCGCGTACGCAATTGAGTATAAAATCGGGCGTCACAATTTCCTGAGCAGCAGCCGAGTTGCAGAGATTTTTGATTCAGGGAGCAGATATTCTCGCGTGAAAAAAAAGTTTTTATTGCTCTACTTTGGCGGCTGGCTCATCTACCTCGCGTTCCTGGCGCCGGGAGTTTTTTCCATTGATGGCTGGTCCATGCTGATGGTGGCCGATTCCATAGTCACCCGTCATGACCTCACCGTTCCGGCCGCTCTGGGCCTACCCGGCCGGAACGGGCTGATTTATTCCACCTGGTATCCGTTGCAATCAATATTGGCAGTGCCGGTGGTGGCGCTCGCGGTCAAGGTCTCTGCTCTGTCACATGTGCCTTTGCACTATGTCGAAGGGCTCGCCGCACTGGTTTTGCCGGCACTCTACACCGCGCTGACCATCCCGCTGGTGTACTTCCTGGCAATCGCCCTGCAAGCTTCGGAAGACAGAGCATGGCTTGCGGCCGTCACCTATGGCTTTGGGACCATCGCCATGACGTACACGCGCGATTTTTACGCCGATCCATTACTTGCGCTGCTGATGGCGCTGGGGTTGGTGTTGGCGTTCACCCGGCGAGCGCCGTGGAAAATCCTCTGCGTAGCGGCGCTGGCCATTCTCGCCAAACCGACGGGCATTATTCTGGGACCCATTCTTTCAGCATACCTTTATTTCAAGACCAGACGATTCTGGCCGAGTGTGATGCCGGCCTTGGGAACGGCGTTGGGAGCGCTGGTTTATTCTGCATATAACTTCTATCGCTTCGGGCATGTTCGCAGCTTTGGAGCGGGATGGGATTTTTCCATCAGCTTTATACCGGAAGGGCTGGCCGGCTTGCTGATCAGTCCGGGTGGCGGGTTGCTGTGGTTTTGCCCCTGCGCGATTCTATCTTTTCTCGCGCTGGCAAAACTCAGAGGACGTCATCTTGAAGCGTGGACCATCGCCGCCCTCGCGACTTCTTCTCTGCTGCTGCACTCGCTGTGGATAGCGTGGAGTGGCGGTTGGTCGTGGGGACCACGATTGCTGCTGCCGGTGCTACCCGGTCTGGTAGCGCTGGCGAGTACGCTCAAGTGGGGCGGCCGCAAACTCCTGCTTGCCGCGGCAATGATTGGCTTCCTTGTGAATGCCCCGACCATGTTTTCCTCGTTTAAACGATATTTCTCCGAGGCCGGCGAGCAGGGAATCCCGGCATCCAGCTTGATGTGGGAGCCCAGCAGGTCGCCATTACTTCACGCGTGGCCCGCAGCCTTCCGGCAGGTGCAGGACGCGCGACACCTTGATGTGCGCGACCTGCTGGCGCAACGCGGCGAACTCCCCGCCACTAAAATTTCAAATTCACGCGCGCTGAGAATCGTAGCGGTGTGGTGGTGGTTGCTACCCATCGTTCACGTGTCCAGGGTATGGGGCGTACTCGCCTCCGCGCTTCTGGTCGCGCTGGGAGCCGCCTTCATTTTCCTGGCGCGGCCTCCGTTGGTTTCGCAAATCTCAGGGAACGCACCTCCAGCAGCTGCAACCTGAGTTTTTTTGGCAACCTGGGCAGAGCGCCTTCAAATTCGGTTCTTGGTGCGCAAGGTCTCGGGCGTTTTTTCGCCTGTACCAAGTCATACGCGCCGCTGCCAATCTTCACGGCCTTATCATGCATGGACTGTTTTCGTTGTAGGATGTGGCAAGAGGCACGGGCCTGTAGCTCAGCGGTTAGAGCAGCGGACTCATAATC
>JBBRPU010000205.1:0-6264 GCA_038227545.1 Candidatus Acidiferrales bacterium | reverse complement strand
TACACGTCGTTTTCGACTTGCCCGCTGCCGCCGCCGGGGAACCGCTTGCCGATGGCGTTGCCGGTGGGCGAACAGCGATATCACGAACAATAGGGGATGAGGGATGGCCGCCGAAAGCACTAATGACGCTCAGGATCGAGCGAAGTTGACGGAATTGCGCACCGTGCTGCTGCGTTTGCACAAGACTTTGCTGGACATGGAGCGGCGCGAGTACGAGCGCGAACACGGGCACGTGTCCACCGGAGAATTATTCCGGCTGGTGCTGGACCACCAGCAATTCTCGTGGCTGCATAACATCTCCGAATTTGTGGCGCGGGTGGACGAAACGCTGGCCGGCGAAGAGCCGATCACTCCGGAAGATTTACGCAGCGCGATGGGCAAAGCGCGCAGGATTTTCGTGCCCTCGGAATCGGGTGACGCGTTTCAGAAGAGATATTTCGACGCCATTCAGCGCGATCCCGCGGTGGTGATGGAGCATGCGGAGTTGGCGCGATTGTTCAACAGCGAGCGCGCCGAGCCAGGCGTGGCGTGAAGTTCGGCGGCGTGAGCTTTTGACTTAGGCCCATGACTCCGACGGCGGTAACTTCCCCCAAAAAATACAGGATTCGCCGGCTGCGGCGCGCGGAATTGCCCAGCGATACGATAGCGCTGGCGCGATTTCTGATCGGCAAAGCGGTAGTACACGAACTGAAGAGTGGGCGGGTCAGCGGACGCATCGTGGAGACCGAGGCGTATCCGCCGGGCGATCCCGCGGGGCATCATTTTCGCGGGCCGACGCCCCGCATTCGGTCCATGTACATGGCGCCTGGGCACGCGTATGTTTTTTTCAATTACGGCGCGCATTTCATGTTGAACGTGAGCGGCGAACCGGAGGGCATCGCGGGCGGCATTCTGATCCGGGCGGTGGAGCCGCTCGAAGGCGTGGCGTTGATGAAGAAGCATCGCGGGTGTACGGAGGTGCTGGATTTGACGCGCGGGCCTGGGCGACTGGCGGCCGCCTTCCAGATCAACCGCGCGCATGACGGGTTGGATCTGTGCGGCTCGGGAGCTTTGTGGCTGGGCGAGATTGAGGGTGGCACCAGTGAGACAGCCAAGATTGGCGAAACCGTGCGGATTGGGATTACCCGCGCCGCGGACCGCCCGTGGAGATTTTACGAGCCGGGGAATCCGTTCGTCAGCGGGCCAAAACGATTGCTGCAAGCTAGAGATTAGTGGGGCACTTCTTCGTTCGAACGTTCGCGAAGACTCCAGCCGCGTTGGTCCACGGGATTCAGTAAAGCAAGAACAACGGTACGGACCCACCTTCGCGTGAACCCGCGGGCGCAAGGATGAGGCACCCTCCGCGTTTTTCACGTCAGCGATTACAACGCTTCGAAGCCCTTCCTGGCATTCGATTTCAGGCTGCGGCGGCGGGTTGCAATCGCGGGCGTGTGCCATTACTCTTCCTTGGCGATGCAGGACTTCTCCCAGGAATTTTTGCTGTATGGATTCATCTGGTACGTGGCGTTTTTGTTTTCCACCACCTGCCACGAGGCGGCGCACGCGCTGGTGGCCAGGCTGGGCGGCGACGAGACCGCGGCGCAGGGCGGGCAGGTTTCCCTGAACCCCATCCCGCACATCATGCGCGAGCCGTTCGGCATGGTGGTGATCCCACTGCTGTCGTACTTCATAAACCATTCGATGATTGGGTGGGCCAGCGCGCCTTTCGATCCCTTGTGGGAGCGGCGGCATCCGCGGCGGGCGGGCTGGATGGCGCTGGCCGGTCCGGCGGCAAACTTCTCCTTGATGCTCTTGGCGGTGATCGGGCTGCGGGTAGGCCTGCACTATGGATGGATCGGCCGGGATGCGGTGACGGGAAAACCGGACTTCGCTTTTCTGACGTTGATGGTATTTTTCTCGCTGAACCTGCTGCTGGGTACGTTTAATCTGTTGCCGGTTCCTCCGCTCGACGGCAGCACCGGCATCCTGGTGTTCATGAGTGAGGCCACGGCGCAAAAATACCTGAACTGGCTGCGCGGGAACAGCTACGCGATGCTGGGGTTGCTGGTGGCTTTGGTATTTTTCAGAAAGGTGTTCCCTTTCGTGCAGGACGTTGCGGTGAACCTGTTGCTGCGCAGCCACTTTTAGCTCTGCGTCAAGCTCCCTCCTACGCCTTAGAAAAAACTTAGATTTGAAGATTTTGCGCGGGGTAGAGGTGTGCGCGAATGGTGGCGGGAGTGGCGGGGAGTCGCGGGAGTATCGAAATGGAATTGAGGTTCAAAAGGGATTGCGATTTTGCGGGCTACTGGAGATCAAGGGAGCCGGTGAGAGAGGACGTCAGCGTGAAGGAGCGTTGCAGGGACACGCTTTAGTGGTGTTTTTGAGGTGCGGAGGGAAGCTCGGGGCGGCAAGGGGGAATGGAAGCAGGTGTGCGAAAGATGAGGTGTGGGACATGTGGAGACCAGGGCGTTGGGAGTGCGGGATGCGGAACTGGCGGCGCGCAGCTCGCTGACGCCGTGCATTCTGGACGACGACCCCGCGCAACGGGAATTACTGTCGGAGATGATCGCGGGGCTGGGGTACGAGTCGCTGCCCACATCCGATCCCGAGGAGGCGCTGCGCCTGGTGCAGTCCGGCGCGTGCCGCTTGATATTGGCGGACGTGCATTTGCCGGGCGCGGACGCCTACGCGTTTCTGGATCGCGTGCTGCGGGTGGATCCGGGCGTACACGTCATCATTATCACCAAGGAATACACGCTGGAGTCGGCGCTGGAGGCCATCCGGCGGGGCGCGGCGGATTTTCTGCCCAAGCCGGTGAACGAAGCGCGGCTGAAACGGGTGCTGGACGACGTGGCGGCGCTGTATGACCAGCGGCGGCGGGTACGCGCGCTCGAAGAACAACTGCTACGGGACCTGGAGTTTCACGGCATCGTGGGCAAGAGTCCGGTGATGCTGGAAGTTTTTGATTTCGCGCGCAAGGTGGCGCGGCACTACACCAACGTGCTGCTGGTGGGCCCCACGGGCACCGGGAAAGAGCTGGTGGCGCGAGCCATTCACCAACTGAGCCCGGTGAGCGGGCAACGCCTGGCGGTATGCAACTGTTCGGCCATGGTGGACACCCTGCTGGAAAGCCAGTTGTTCGGGCACGTACGCGGAGCCTTCACCGGCGCTACGGAAATGCGGCCCGGGCTTTTCGAGTATGCGGACGGCGGTACGGTTTTTCTCGACGAGGTCGGGGAAACTTCGCTGGCCATGCAGGCCAAGCTGCTGCGGGTAATTCAAAATCGCGAAGTACAGCGCGTCGGTTCGCCGGAAGTGCGCCACGTGCACGTGCGGCTGATCGCCGCCACCAATCGGGACCTGCGCGCGGAGGTGTTGGCCGGGCGCTTCCGCGAAGATTTATTTTACCGCTTGAGCTCCATCCAGATTCGCGTTCCTTCGCTGGGGGAACGGCTCGAAGACATCCCACTGCTGGTGCAGTTTTTTGTCAAAAAATATAATGAGGTGTACGGGAAAAGTATTTCGGGATTGACGCGCCGGGCGCAGACGGTGCTACTGCAGCATCCCTGGCCGGGCAATGTGCGCGAACTGGAAAATGTGATCTCCAGCGCGGCCATTACCACCACCGGAGATTTTATTGATCTGTGCGACCTGCCGGAAAACTTTCAGCGCCCCAATAAACGCACCGATGGAGGAGTGGAGTGGCGTCCACTTTCCCTTGAAGAAGTGAGCAAGGTGCATATCCAGCGGGTGCTGCAGATGTGCATGGGCAACCGCTTGCGCGCGGCGCAGGTGCTGGGGATCGGGCGCACCAGTTTGTATCGTTATTTGAAGCGTGATCACGCGGAGCTGATTTCTCGCGTGAAGCCGCGCGCGGCAACCGCGGGATAAGCTCGGCAAGCCATCTATAGTTCAACCCCCCCCGCAGTAAAGTATCCGCAAACTGAACAACTCCAATCTCTCTCAGGTAAACACCAAGGTGACCTGTGGCCATGGACCCGTAGGGCTATGGCTGGTAGAGTGCTTCGGGCTCAGGCGCCTGCGGCGTTCCGGCGTGGCGCACCCTTTGCCTTCGAGTTAGTGTGCATACTTTGGAATTCAGGGAGAAAGAAATCCTATGAGGACGCGATGGGCAGTTGTTTGTTTGACGGCGGTGGCGGCACTGGGGACCGGCACGGCACGCGCGCAGGAATTAACCGCGGCCGACAAAGAACGAGCCAAGCAATATCTGGAGACCACCAAAAAAAGTATCGTGGAAGCCACCCGGGGATTGTCCAAGGCGCAGTGGGACTTCAAAGCGGCGCCGGACCGGTGGTCGGTGGCGGAAACCATGGAGCACATCGCGGCGGCGGAAGACTTCATTCGCGGCATGATCGTGGAGCAGGGCATGAAGGGTCCCGCGGAGCCCGGGCGCGACCTGAAAAAGAATGACGATGCCGTGGTGGCCATGATTCCGGACCGCTCGCACAAGGCCCAGGCCCCCGAACCGTTGAAACCGACCAACCGATTCGGTTCGCCGGAAGAAGCGGTAAAACACTTTCTCGAAAGCCGCGCGAAGACGGAAGTATTTCTGGATAGTACCCCGGACCTGCGCCAGCACGTTTCGGACAGCCCTCTGGGGATGAAACTGGACGCCTACGAGTGGGTGTTGTTTCTGGCGGCGCACAGCGAACGGCACCTGAAACAGATTCAGGAAGTGAAAGCGGATGCGAACTTTCCAAAGACCTAGCGGCTAAAGAAAGTTTTCACGCCAGTCCCCAGCAACGCTGGGCGGGTAACCACCTAAAGAATTACTGAGCACGCCGTGGCCGCCGGAGGAAGGGGCGGCCGGGCGTGCTCTCTATTTTAAGGGGCGGCGTTTTCGCAAGAACTTTGCGATCGGGCTACTGGTCCGACGTATCCGGGACGGCATCCGTCGTCGCGGGCTGCATAGGTGTCGAAGCCGGAGCTACCGTTGGAGTTGCGGACATCGGCGCAACGGTTCCTGGCAGGGTTACGCCGTTGTCTATGCGCACCAGCATGCCGGTCTGCGATGGCAGATCCACTTCCTTGCCCTTGCGCGCCACGATGTAAACGGCGCTGCCCGCAAAGCCGAAACCGAATCCGCGTGCCACGTTGCTGAAAATCAAACCGATCATGGCGCCGCCGCCGGTGCCTATGGAGGCGCCGACAAGGTCGCCCTTGTAGTCATGCTTCTGCTCGATGATCTGACCTTCGTCAATTTTTACGTCTTTGCGGCGGCGGCCGTCGCGGTCGCTGCTGGGCTGCTCCACCGCCAGGATGCTCATGTGCACGGGAATCAGGCGGCTGTCTATTTCCAGGGAGCGGAAGGTAATGTCCATGTAGGCTTGGCCGCGGAAAATGGAAAAGCGGCGCGGGCGTTCGACGTTGTTGATGATGCCATTGACGCGGGTGCCGGCGGGAATCAGCAGAGTGTTGCCAACGAACACGGGTTCAGAGACGACCGCGACGAAGGGATCGCCGGTTCTGGAGGTGGCGGTGCCGATGTCGCTGACGATATGCAGACGCACTTGCGTGCCGGGAACGACCTGGTGAGGTTCGGAATAAGAAGCAGGCGCGGTGCCCAAGAGCAGGGCCACGGCCAGAACTGCGGACAACAATACTTTCATGAACTTCCTCCTGCCCGCACGGGATGTGCGAGCTGACCCCGTGTCGTGGGGCGATTCCGGCTTTGCCGGAACGTTTCCGCTGGCGCCGCGGACCCGGCGTCTTTTGCGAGAAAACGCGGGCGGATGAGGAGGAACTCCATCCGCGCCTAGTGTACCGCGCAGTGAAAGGATAGCGAACGTAATGTTTTGCGAAAGTGTTGTACGACACGACACATTTTCGCGATGTAGCTCGAACACGGGAGTACACCTGCGACGCCGGTGAGGCGCCGAACGGGCGAGTGTTTACGGGGACTGAAGACGTGTGGTATCTTGCCGAGAAATTACACGGAGGAACCGATGGGTAAAAATAAATTGCTTGCGGCGAAATATTTTGGAGTGATGGTGCTGTGCGCCAGTGTGTGCATCTCGCTGGCAGGGGGTCAGGAAGCGGAAAAGAAAGCTGCGGCCAAGAAGCCGGCGGCCCCCGCTGATGGTTCGGCCACCTCCGGCAAGCCGGACGCGAAGGCAAAGATGTCGGAACCGTTTATCGGGACGCCGGACAAGATCAAGTGGGTGCAATATTCGCCGGGGGTGGAATTTGGTGCGGTGCATGGCAACTGCGACAAACCGGGAGCGCCGTGCGTGTTTCAGTTGCGCTTCGCGGACGGCGGAAAAT
>JBBRPU010000204.1:0-6273 GCA_038227545.1 Candidatus Acidiferrales bacterium | reverse complement strand
TTTTCACACCATTCGACAGCGCCATTGGTCACTTCCGCCGCTACAATAAACCCACTCTGTCGTCGCTATCGCCGGCGGGGTGCGAAATTGTAAAGCTCGATTACCTGGACTCGGTTGGAATGCTCGCCTCTTTGTCCAATAGAATTCTCCTGCATCAATCCATTCCCAGTCTCCAACAGATCATGTTCGGGGATCGCGCTCTGGTACCCCTTTCCAGGGTGCTGGATCCTCTGACGCTCCACAAAGTGGGCAAATCCATTCTTGGAGTGTGGAGAAAAACCACCTAGTCTGTGAAACGTTGGTGGATCTAGACAAATGACTTCACGAATTTCGCAAACAATGCTCAAAACATGACTGCCCGCAGTTGTGCGGCCAGGATGTAACTAGTGATCGGAAGAAGTATTTGGCAGTCGCAGAATTTTCGAGTTTGCCGTAGCGTGGGATAATCCAATTGGCTACCCAATTACACCGTTGGTTCGAGAAGTTTGAACGCCAGAAAACCCAGATCCTTTCCGGCGTTGCTGCCGTGCCTCCCGCTCGCCTGCAGTTTCGTGAGACCGCGCATTCGTGGTCGGCGCTCCAGGTCTTGGATCATCTCGTGAAGGTCGAAGAGGTTTGGCTGGAAGCCGTCATGAGAAACGCTTCGCCTGGCCACCAGGTGACACCGAAAGCGCGATTCGCGGGCTTGATAGCCACCTGCGTAATGTTGCTGCCCACCCGCGTCAAAGTGCCGTCTGGAGCGCAGGCCGTGGTGCCGGATACCACGCTTGAACTTCCGCTCATCTCCGCGCGGTGGGCGAAAATTAGATGTCAGATATCGGATTCGTTCCAGCACTTCCCAATTCACAACCGTGGCGTCCTGCAGCATCCCATAACCGGTTGGATGAATCTGGACAGGGCTACGTCCTTTTTATCGGCACATCTGCGCCATCATCGCTACCAGCTATCAAGGTTGGAGCGCGCCAGCCGAGAGATTTAAGCTGGCCCAGTTGGAAAGTAGAGCGACAGAATCGCGTAATTACAACACGCGTTTTTCATCGCCGCCTTTCACCGTTTTCCACGTTTTTCCATCTTCAGATTTTTGAACTTCGAAATGTATCTTGTCTCTGCCGGAAAACTGATTCACGTTACGCCACAATATTTTCTTTCCCGCATCCTCTTCGTCCCAGGAATAAATCCATCGGTCGCCTTCGATGACCACCTTATTCCAGGGCCCCGGCGCGCTTCCGTCAGGACGCAACGCCGTATTCCTGTACTCCTCGCCGCCGCTCGCCAACTTGTTCACCGGAAGGAACACCACCAGCGCCCCCGGCTTTCCTTCCAGAGACTGCTCGCACACAAAAAACACGCCCGTCTGCGCGCAGTGATTCTCCAGGTACATCACGCCTTCGCCCCCGATCGTGGTCGTGGCTTCCCACTTCCCGTCATACAATTTTAAAGGCGCGTACGGATCGTCGCTGACCGCCGACCTCAACTCCTGCGCGCTAAAAGACGCCAACGCTATTCCAAAGC
Source organism: Candidatus Acidiferrales bacterium (assembly GCA_038227545.1). Lineage (GTDB taxonomy): Bacteria > Acidobacteriota > Terriglobia > Acidiferrales > UBA7541 > Acidiferrum. The sequence continues at coordinate 4,761 of JBBRPU010000204.1, read as the reverse complement.
TCACCGCTAACGCCCTATGCTTGTTCATAAATCTCCACACCTCCGCTCCTCAGCCACTCTATTTTCGCTTCTGGATATGGTAACTGAACTGTGGCAAGCTTCTTACCATGGGAAATAAAGACTCAGGCAGGCGAGAAATCAAGAAACCCAAAAAGAAAGTCCCCAAGCCGCTCCCCCCCAGGCGTGACGCTCCGGTAGCCTACCGCCCGCCAGCTCCCACCACGACGCAGGAATAGGCAGCTGCAAGCGCTCCGCCAACTCAACCGACCAACCTAAAAAATACTGCGGGTGCCCCATCCTCAGTTTTTTGGCTGGCGGGTCTGGTAACTTGGTAACAATAGGTACTCACCGACGAGCGGAAAAGTGGGTTAGCAGTTCTTCAGTTGCTAGTTCTCGTCCGGTACCTGTCACTGATTCGTTCGGTTCGATCTCACAGCAAACTCAACCCCAACACAAAAAAACGGCCCCCATTCAAGGGAGCCGTTTTCCGTAATGGTTGACGAACTGTAACTACGAAGGCTTCTTCGCCGCCGGACGCCGAACCGCAGGCTTCTTCGCCGGCCCTTCCTTCGGCAGATCTTCTTCCTTCACTTTAGCTTTATCCCAGTGCAGCATAAACGCCGGGTCCGGATCAAACGACGCCAGCGTCCCAGTGAAATGCACCGCGCTGTTCTTTTCGAGCTTCGCCGCTTCCGGTTGCCCGACAACTTTCACATCAAGGTCAGGAACGGTGGCCGCATCAAATTCGGCCTCGCTCGTGACGAACGCAACCTTAAGTTCCACAAAGTCCGTCCCGGGAGTCACGTCAATGACTTTGCCCGGCACTTCCGGAAATTCCAAGCCGCAAGCCGCCAGCCACGTAACCTTGGCTTTGTCGCCGCCGGCTTTCAGGTCAGCGATCACTGATCTCATTGTCATATCCTTGCGTGCCGCGGTCAGATCATCGGCGCTGGGCAGCTTGTAGCTGTCCGGCGGCGTAGGCGAAGTGCTAGCCAACTGCAGCAGCTCACTCAGTTCCGCGTCCGTAAGATTTTCACAAGCCGCCTGCTGGTAGTTGACGATCAGCTTGCGCAAATAATCTTTCACCTTCGCGGATTGCGCCTGCGTCGCGCCCTTGGCCGTCACTGCGCGCGCAATGGACCAGAACGCGTTCATCTGCTGCGGCGGAGTCATCGCCATGTACGCGAGGCCCAGCCGGTAGCTGGTGATGGCATCATCAGGATTCAAAGCCAGTACCGCTTTGTAATAGGTAATCGCCGAGGCGTTATCTTTCTGAATCGTGGCCGCCTGTGCCGCAGTGCCATTGAAATAAATCTGAATCTGTTTTTTCTGCGTGGCGAAAGCGTCGTCCGTCATGGCCTCTGGCTTTTTCACTTCATCAAGCGCTTTCAGCCCGGCGACCGCCGCGTCCGAAGCGCTCTTGGCCAACGTCGCATCGGTTGCGCCGGTCTTGGCTTGCGCGGGGTCGGCGATGATGGCGTTGTAAGCGAAAGCGCGCGCATACAAAGCCTGGTAACGCGCACCGGCGTCCACCTTATCTCCGAGTCCCACCACCTTGTCGGCGTTCTCGATTACCTTCGGATAATTCTTCAGCTGGCTGTACGCCTGGTAATAAAGCGGGTAAATATAAATCAACAACGCGGAGTTCGGATACTTGGACACGAAATCGTCCAGCGCCTTAACCTGCTGCGCGGGATTTTTCTCCGCCGCGGCGGCCTGGTAAGCGTTGTACTCCGCCATGGTGTATTGCGGCTTGGCGGCTGCGGCATCCTGCCCGGCCGGCGGTGTAGCTGCTGCCTGCGCGCGGCTGGCCGGTGCCACCCCGAGATTAAGAAAAAGTGCCGCGCCCATCGCGAGGCCCGCTATTTTATGTGTGCCCTTCATGTCCGATTTCTCCTCGCTCAAACTCCAAGTCCTGGGATTCTATTCCCGTGCCACCGGGTCATTGCTGCCCGGAATCTCTTTTATGTCCGGAAAACTCTGGGATTATAGGGAAGACGCCAAGCCTCCGCAAGTCGTTACATGCCTGATGCCTAAACTATTGGGGACTTTTGTGCCGCGCCGTCTCGCCTGCCGTGCATTGACCGTCTGGGGACCTGATGTAAGCCTCCAATGTTAAGATGAGTTTCGCATAGAAAGTGTGGCTTGGACGAGGAAGAATTTTGATGCAACCAACACAAGTGTTAGGTGCAGGAAATCGCGGCGAGAAACCTCTGGGCGCGGCCGTCGCGCTCGTCACCGGTGGCAGCAAAGGCATCGGACGGGCTATAGCGGCACGGCTCGCAGCCCTCGGTGCTGCTGTAGCCATCTGTGGCCGCAACTCCGGGACGCTGAACCAGGCCATCGCGGAATTGACCAATTCCGGAGCGCGCATATTCGCCCAAGTCGCGGACGTCACTCGCCGTACCGACGTCGAAACGCTGGTGGCCAGGGCCGAAGCTGCTTTGGGGCCGGTATCCATACTCGTAAACAATGCGGGCATAGGCATCTTTGGTCCCACGCATGAGAAGTCCGAAGAAGACTGGGACAAGGTTATAAACACCAATCTGAAGAGTATGTTTCTGCTGTCTAAAGCCATTGTCCCCGGCATGATCGCGCGCAAAGGCGGCGATATCGTGAATATCAGCTCCCTCGCCGGCCTCAACGCCTTCCCCGGCGGCGGAATTTATTGCGCTTCCAAATGGGGCGTTCAGGGACTCTCCGCCTGCATGGCCGAAGACTTGCGTGCTTACGGGATTCGCGTCAGTACCGTTTGCCCGGGGAGCGTGGCCACGGAATTTTCCGGCAGCGGGCCGAAAGATGCCTCTAAAGTGCTCGGCGCCGAAGACGTTGCCCACGCCGTCGAAATTATCGTTACGCAAAGTCCCAAGAGTTTCGTCAGCCAGATTCACATCCGGCCCCTCAGCAAACCCGGTAAGTCCTGAACGCTACCGGCACACATGACCTGAATATTAGGTTTGACAATAGTCGTTGCAACGACTATAGTCGCCTCGTGAGTTCTCTGCACAAATCGGCGAGTTCTGCCGCGGCCCTCGAAGCCGCCCTGTTTATCGCCTTTATGAGCATCGCCGATATTTTTGGCAATGACGCCGAGCAGGTCGTAAAAACCGGCGGTTTGACCGCTGCCCAGTACAACGTATTGCGCATTTTGCGCGGTGCCGGCCCGCAAGGCCTGGCCTGCCAGGAGATTGGTAAGCGCATGATCTCGCGCGACCCCGACATTACCCGCCTGCTGGATCGCATGGAAAAACGCGGCCTCATCACCAGGGAGCGCCAAAGTGACGACCGCAGAGTCGTCAAGACCTTCGTGACTGCTAGCGCCCTGCAGATCTTGAAGACTCTCGACCACCCGGTGCGCGAGCTGCACAAAAAACAATTTCAGCATTTGTCCCCGAAGAAGCTCAGCGCTCTCGCGTCCATGCTCGACGATCTGCGTAAACAATTGCAGGCAACTGGCGTCGGTTGTGACTCCAAACCAAAGAAGACTTTGAGCAACAGATAATCTAAGGAGAGTGATATGAAGAATGAGTTTAGGAAGCTCGCAATATTGTTGGGACTGGCCTTGCTATTCACCTTGCCCAGTCTGGCGGCAACAACCACGTGGAAATTTGATCCCAAGCATACCGCGGCGCAATTCGCTGTACGGCACATGGCGATTTCGACCGTACGTGGGGCCTTCAGCATGGTGAACGGTACCTTAGTGCTGGACGATCAAGACATATCCAAGTCCACGGTAGACGTAACCATAGACGTGTCCACCGTGGATACCCGCGAACCCGCGCGCGATAAGGATTTGCGCAGCGACCATTTCTTTGACGTCGAGCACTTCCCGACCATGACCTTCAAATCTAAAAAGGTGCAACAGGTTTCGTCCGGCAAGCTGAAAGTTACCGGCGACCTCACCATTCGCGGCACTACCAAAGAAGTAGTGCTGGACGTCGAAGGGCCCACAGCTCCCGTAAAAGACACCTGGGGCAACCAGCGCGCCGCGGTAAACGCCACCACTAAAATTAATCGTCAGGACTTTGGCGTCAAGTGGAACGCCACCCTGGATAATGGCGGAGTGGTGGTCGGCGACGACGTGAGCATCAATATAGACGCGGAAATGACCCAGCAGGTCGCCAAATAATCGCTGCGGACTTCCGAGGAAGTGCCCACGTGCGATAGTTGCGTGGGCACCGCCCCGTCGCCTTCATAAAACTCTTAGCAGAAAAGGAAACTACGAATCATGCATAAGCGCACGCCATTTGATTTCCCGATTCACGACTTGGTCGCTGAGCGTTGGAGTCCCCGCGCTTTTGGCGACAAGCCCATATCCTCGGATATTCTCCAAAGCCTTTTTGAGGCCGCGCGGTGGGCGCCTTCCAGCAGCAACGAGCAGCCCTGGGCCTACATCGTCGCAAGAAAAGACGACGCCGACGCTTTCGAAAAGTTGGTCAGCATTCTGGTTCCCGCCAACGTGTCATGGGCGAAACATGCTCCCGTGCTGGCTTTGGCAGTAGCGCAGTTGGCCTTCGCCAAATCCGGTTCACCCAATCGAAACGCCCAGCATGATGTCGGCGCGGCCAGCGCCTGGCTGACTGTCGAAGCCACCTCGCGCGGATTGTATGTCCACCAGATGGCCGGATTCGATGCGGAGAAATCTCGGCAAGTTTTCGAAATACCGGCCGGATGGGAGCCTATCGCGGCGATGGCCATTGGCTACCCTGGCGATCCGGAATCCCTGCCCCAACCCATGCGCGACCGGGAAGTCGCTCCACG
>JBBRPU010000203.1:0-6300 GCA_038227545.1 Candidatus Acidiferrales bacterium | reverse complement strand
GAAGCAGGAAGAGTCGGCAAAATTGGCCAAGACCAAGGCGGACGAGCTGGCCAAGCGCGTGAAGGCGGGCGAAAAGTTCGACGCGGCGGCTAAGGCATTGGGGCTGGAAGCCAAAACCAGCGATGCGATTTCTCGGAACGACTCCATTTCAGGGGCGGCGAGCGGGAAACAATTGGGCGAAGCGTTTCAAATGAAGCCTGGAGATGTGGGTGCGCCTCTGAACCTGGGAGAAAACTGGATGGTTTACCGGGTGGCGGTGAAGGATGAGGCGAATCCGGCGGATTTCGACAAACAAAAGAAGTCGCTGGCGGAACAATTACTGCAAAGCAAGCGGAACGTGGCTTTTGAGGCCTTCAAGACGACGCTGGAAACCAAGCTGAAGCAGGAGGGCAAAGTGAAATTGATGCCTGAAAAGCTGGGTGGGTTCGGCAACCTTGGGTAGTTAAGTGCTCTGTAAACAATAACTTACCAGTAGTAACTATAATCCCTGCGTACCCTTGTTTTTGCTTCCGCGGCCAGCTAGGCTATTGGTGTCCCTAAACCATCCCAATGCCTGAGTCGGTGTGCGGTTACGCATGCGGACGAGGGCCACGAATGAGATCCGAGGCGGCAGTGAAGACCAAGATGGCGGCGCGCGCAACTGCGGTGAGGAACAGCTACCGTTGCAGCATGGAAAGAAACCAGTCGGGGAAGTATTGCGTGAGGATTCAAGTGCGCTACCCGCGGCATGCGTGGACGCTGGAGGTATTTTTTCTGGCGTCGTCGTTCAACCGGTCCATGACGAAGCTGGAAGAGTCGCTGGATTTCCTGCAGCGCAATGAGGAGAAGTTGTGGTTCTGGGGCGTGGATCGCGCGGAAGATATGGGATTTTCGGCGGAGTTCCTGCGGGAAGCGGGATTGAAACTGGATCGGCGGGGAGAATTTCCTCGCAAAGCCACGAATTTGTCGGTGGTGCCGGAACTGGAAGTGCCAGCGTTCGCGTTGGGGCCGATGCGACGAGGGTTGGCGGAGTCGGTGGAAGCGCCGCGGGCGCTGATGGCTGGGGACTAGGGCTGGTGGCCGGCTGTTTAAGTGTTTCTTCTATTCTTAATTACGATCCTCAGTGTCTAGCCCTCCCTGCTTTGATGTGCAAATTCCGTGGTGGGCCAAGGGATGTCGCTCTTCTGGACGAAACCTAGCTTCTTTGTATAAAAATCCAGCGCCTTGTCCTGGTCGTCCACAAAGATGCTGCTCACCACTATTCCCATTCCCGAGCTCCTAGGGGTCAGGTAACCGGAAGGTGGGCGGTGCAGGAAATTCTCATGTATTGACTTCCGGGCGGGGGTCAGACACTATGCGCGCACTCAGTTCAGACACGCGCCACGCTCGGTGAGCGCCGTAGAGGACAATCCATGAAGACGAAATTTTATTTGAGTATGGTGGTGGCGATGCTGCTGGGATTCGCGGGTTTGGCGATTCCGGCGCGGGGAGCTGGCGGGGGACAGGCGGCGGATCAGACGCAGAGCGATTCGACGACGGCCAAGAAGAAGAGGAAGAAGAAGGCGGCGGACGCCACGGACTCCACGGCGTCTTCAGACAGCGCCTCGACCACGACCAAGAAGAAGACCGCCAAGAAGAAGGCGACGGCGGACGCCACGGATTCGGCAGCGACGTCGGACACGGCGAGTACCTCCAAGAAGTCGAGGAAGAAGAAGGCTGCTGCGGCGGACTCTGCGGATACGACGGCGGCGGCGGACAGCACGGGGACTACTTCGAAGAGGAAGAGCAGGAAGAAGGCGGCTGGGGAAGCGGCGAGTTCGGACACGACTGCGGGTGAAACGAGCGCGAGCACTGCTCCCGAGAAGAAGAGCAGGACCAAGAAGAGCGCCGCGGCGGATCCCTCGGCAAGTGCGACACCGCCAACGGGCGACACGACCGCGGCATCAGCGCCGGAGAGCAAGAGCGCGAGGAAGCGTAAGTCGAAGAGCGAGAAGGCTGCGGAGTCCGCCGATACGACGGCGGCGGCGAGTGGAACTGAGAAGAAGACGCCGCCGGCTGCGGCGAATTCAGGGAATACGACTAGCGCGAGGACGCCGGAGACTAAGGCGGACTCGTCCAGCGCGTCGAGCAGCAAAGCTGGCTCGTCGGCGCCTGCTACTGCGCCGGCTGCTGCGCCGGCAACGGCGCCTGCGACTCCACCGGCGACGGGTAACTCTGGGAACACGACGAGCGCGCGGACGGCGCCGAAGACGACGCCTACGACGACTGAGCAGCAGACTCCCCCGGCCAACAGTAATGGGATGGTGTGGGTGAATACGGACTCGGGCGTGTATCACAAGCCGGGGACGCGGTGGTACGGCAAGACCAAACAGGGTAAATATATGTCGGAAGCGGACGCCCAGAAGGCGGGGTTTCGCGCGTCCGAGAAGAATTAGTTTCCTTGGGGTTAGAGTAGCCGGGGTTGGAGAACAAATAAACTACAGGAGAGAACGATGACAAAGAACATTTTGCGGCTGGTATTGGCGGCGGTGATGGGCTTCTGCGGAGTTTCGGCGGCAATTTCTCAGCCGAAGCCCGCGGTGGCGTTGAGCATGTCTTATGCGGTGGCTGCCGCAGAAGACGAGTTAGTGGATTTGAACACCGCGACACTGGATCAGCTCAAAGCGTTGCCGGGTATTGGCGATGCGTACGGGCAGAAGATTATTGATGGACGGCCGTATGCGAAGAAGACGGACCTGACCAGGAAGAAGATTATTCCGATGGGCACGTACAAGAAGATTGCCGATAAGGTGATCGCTAAGCAACCGGACAAGCCAGCGACGAAGACAGCGAAGAAAGCGAAGTAATTGAGCGATTGGTGTAAGTTTTCGTTTTTGGACCGGCGTGCTGGGCATGCCGGTCTTTTTTTTGTTTTGCCAAGCAGGCTGGCAACTCACTTTTGTGCTTGTCGTTGAATGCTTTCTGGTTCCACGTTACAAGACCCACCCCCAAAAACCTGAGGGATGGGGCACCCTCCGCGTTTTTTGGATTGGTGGTTGAGGTGCAGAGCGCGCTGCGTTCAATCGTTCACGACGGGGAAGACCCAACAAATATTTTAGCAAGCAAAACTGGTGTGAGAAGGCGCAGCTACTTTTCGCGGAGGATGACTTCGCCGTGGCCGACTAGCTGATCGTTGAGCCAGAGGCGATATTTGTAGGTGGCGGCTTTGATGCCGGGGCGGGCGGGGCCGCTTAAGAGGCGCATGCCTGCGGGGGCCTGAAAAACGTTGGAGGAGAAGGGGCAGCGATTGACGTCGAATTCGACGCGCAGATTTCCGGCGTCGGAAATCCAGGAAACCTGGTCGCCGTCGTCGAGGACGACGGTTTGGGGGATCATGCCGACGAGTACGGGGCGTTCAGCCATGGTGCTGGGGTCCTTTAGATGCGACGCATAATTGCGATGCACGACGCTTTTGAGTTTTTGGCGCGCCGAACGAACTGACGGCGCGGTGGACGTGCGAGGAACGATAACACATTCGCGTAGAGGATTCCGGCTGGCGGGCTATCGAATGTGGAAGGCCGGGCATCCAACTGAGTACAAGGTTGTGCGGTACTCTTGACCGCCTCATGGCGTGACCGTAGACTAGAGATCACTCGGATTTCCGCAACGTCTGCCTGGATTGACTCTGCGTGCGCAGGAAATGCGCGAAAAGCGCCCGGTTCGAGAATGTGGGCGCGGAAGGAAACACAACGGATGGCTACAGCTTCACGCCCCTGGTCTATACCACTGCCGAACGGATCGCGAATCTCGGTGGTTATGTCATTGCCGTTCGCGCTGGTGCATCTGGCTTCATTGCTGATATTTTTCATGCCATTTCATTGGTATTACCTGGTGACGTGCCTGGGCTTGCTGGGCGTGCGCATGTTTTTTGTGACCGCGGGCTACCACCGCTATTTTTCGCATCGCGCGTTCAAAACCAGCCGGGTGTTTCAATTTGTGATTGCGTTTATGGCCATGAGCTCGGCGCAAAAGGGCGTGCTGTGGTGGGCGGCGCATCACCGGCATCATCACCGGCACTCCGATCAGGAACTGGATCTGCATTCGCCGACGCTGTTTGGATTTTTCTGGTCGCATGTCGGCTGGATCATGTCGGACAAATATAATGAGACGCGGTTGAACTATATTGGAGATTTCGCGAAATTTCCGGAGCTGGTCTGGCTGAACAAGTACCACATGGTTCCTCCGGTGGTGCTGGCGGCGGTGATCTGGCTGATCGGCGGATGGCCGCTATTTATCTGGGGATTCTGCCTGAGCACGGTGTTGCTGTGGCACGACACTTTTACGATCAACTCGTTGTCGCACTTGTTCGGCACGCGGCGCTATGAAACTACGGACACCAGCAAGAACAACTGGTTTTTGGCGCTGCTGACGCTGGGCGAGGGCTGGCATAACAATCATCACCACTTCATGGCTTCGGCGCGGCAGGGATTTTTCTGGTGGGAAGTGGATATCACTTATTACACGCTGAAGATGCTTTCGTGGTTTGGAATTGTGTGGGATTTGCGCAAGGTGCCGGTGCATTTGTTGAGTGAGGAGAAGCTGGCGGCGTAAATCTTTTTGGGATTTGTGCGGGAGGTAAAGGACAGGCGAATTTAGCCTGTCCTTTTTTTTGGGTAGCGATGGTAGTGAGAAAAAAAACAGGGAGTTGAGGGTTGTGGGGGCAATCCTGGCGGCAAAATTGGCACGATGACCGGCCAATTTGACGGTTGCGTGGGGTGTGTGGGATGGGGGAAAATTGCAGTGCTGGCTGCGCTTGATGATGATGTGGGCGCAGTGGGTCCTCTGATGATGCGCACTTGAAGGTCAAGCCATGACGCAACAAATTGGTGAATTGAATCCGCCGACGCGATTGATGCTGACGCCGGGGCCGTCGTCCGTTGATCCGCGCGTATATCGCGCGCTGGCGACGCCGCTGGTGGGGCATCTCGATCCGTGGTTCAAAGTGTGCATGGACGAGACGCAAACTTTGTTGCGGCAGATATTTCAGACGGAGAACAGGTTGACGATGCCGCTGTCGGCTTCGGGCTCGGGCGGGATTGAAGCGTCGGTGCTGAATACGCTGGAGCAGGGCGACGAAGCTATTGTGGCGGTGAATGGGCTTTTTTCGGACCGCATGTACGAGATTGCGCTGCGGGCTTCTGAAAAGGTGATCAAGGTAGAGGCGCCTTACGGCAAGACCGTGGATCCTGAGGATGTGCGGCGCGCGGGCAAGGGCAAGAAAATAAAAATTATTGGATTGGCGCAGGGCGAGACTTCTTCGGGGGTGTTGACGCAGCTCGCGGAATTTCGAAAAGTGGCGGATGAGTTGGGGGCGCTGCTGGTGGTAGACGCGGTGGCTTCGCTGGCGGCGGTGCCTTTGCATGTGGACCGCGAGCGCGTGGATATCTGCTTCAGCGGGACGCAGAAAGCGATGAGCGCGCCGCCGGGAATGTCGCCGATGACGGTGAGTCCTCGCGCGGAAGAAATTTTTCGCACGCGGAAGACGAAAGTGCAGAGCTGGTATTTCGATTTGACCACGGCGATGAATTATTGGGGGAAAGACCGGCTTTATCATCACACGCCGCCGATCAGCTTGATCTATGGATTGCGCGAAGCGATGCGCATTGTGATGGAAGAAGGGTTGGAGGCGCGCTGGGAAAGGCATCGTACGAATCAGCTGGCGTTGATTGCCGGGCTAGAGGCTATGGGGCTGGAGCTGCTGGTGAAAAATGCGGCGGAGCGTTTGCCGACGGTGACGGCGGTGATGATTCCTGGCGGGATTGATGATGCGCGGGTGCGAACGCAGCTGCTAGATGAATTTAACATTGAGATTGCGGGTGGACTGGGGCCGTTGAAGGGAAAAATCTGGCGCGTGGGATTGATGGGGCATTGCAGCCAGAAGCCGAATGTGTTGTTGTTTCTTGCGGCGCTGGAGAAGATTTTGCTGGAGATGGGATTTCGTGTGGCGGAAGGCGCGGGGGTGGGGGCGGCGATTCGGAATTATATGCGGGTGGAAGCGGCGGTTGCGGCTTCGCGGTGAATTGTTGTGCTGGGTTTGGTGAAAGTGCATGGGCACCCCAAGACCCACCCTACAAAGCGAGGGTGGGGCACCCGCTGCGGCGTTTGAGTTTTTTTGATTGAAGAGCAGTGAATTCTTAGGAAATAAAGAACCAGGAATTGGGAGAGAGTGTGACGACTACACGTCCGGTGTTGGCTAATGCGGGGGCGATGAAGGAATTTGTGGGCGCCTTCGAGGTTACTTCGCGGTTGACGGGGCAGACCTACCGGTGCCGGTTTTCGTAT
>JBBRPU010000202.1:0-6389 GCA_038227545.1 Candidatus Acidiferrales bacterium | reverse complement strand
GACTCCGCGAAGAGTTGGGTTTCCAGCGTGCAGGATTATTCGCTGCTCTCCTTCCGCGCCATAAAGAATGTTGCCACTGGGCCGCGCTATTTCCAGGACACTCTCGATCAGATGGACGACATCGGCGTTGGCTCGCTGCCTATCGTTCTGCTCTCCGGATTTTTTATCGGCGCGGTCATGGTGCTGCAAACCGGCTCGCAGTTCACGCGTTTCGGGCAGGCGGCATTAACCGGGGATGTCGTCGCCATCGCCCTCGTGCGTGAACTCGGCCCCACGCTCACCGGCATTCTTGTCGCGGGCCGTTGCGCCTCCGGCATCGCTTCGGAGCTTGGTTCCATGCTGGTCACCGAACAGGTGGATGCCATGCGCGCCATGGGCACCGACCCCAGCCGCAAGCTCGTTACCCCGCGCGTCGTCGCCACCATCCTGATGCTTCCTCTCCTCACCGCTCTTAACGATTTCGTCGGCCTTCTCGGAGGCTGCGTCGCTTCAGTTTTTTCTTTACGTCTCGGTGCCGTGGAATTCTGGACTCGCGCTATCAAAGCTCTGGACTTCGCCGATCTCATGCAGGGCTTCACCAAACCCATGGTTTACGGATTTATCCTGGCCACCGTTGGCTGCTACAAAGGGTTAACCGTGCGCGGGGGCACGCAGGGTGTCGGTCGCGCCACTACTCAGGCCGTGGTGGTCTCCTCCGTGATGATCATCGCCGCTGACCTGTTTCTAACCAAGCTGGCCCTCTTCCTGGGAGACAAGCTTTTCTGATCCAACGTCTCGGTCGCGCTGCGCTAGCATCCAATTGAGGCAAGTTCCGATGTTGACCCTATAATTCCAATTGCGCATGTCCACATTTATGACACCGGCCGCCGCCACTCCATCTGCGAAAACCGGCCCCGCCGTTGCTTTCGACAACGTGCACATGGGATTCGGGGAAGGCGACGTGCTCCGCGGGGTTTCTTTTTCCGTTCTCAGGCGCGAAACTCTCGTGCTGCTCGGCGAAACCGGCACGGGTAAAACTCTCACGCTCAAACTTGCCGCCGGCTTGCTCAAGCCGACTCGCGGCAGCGTCACCGTTCTCGGCGAGGAAGTCTCCAGCATGTCGGAGAAGGCGCTGCTCACCCTGCGCGAACGTATCGGTTTTGTCTTTCAGGAGGGCGCGCTCTTCGATTCCATGACCGTCGGTGAAAATGTTGCCTATCGCTTGCGCGAGGAGCACGTCAGTGAAGAAGAAATAGCGCCGCGCGTTCAGGAAGCTTTGCAATTCGTCGAGCTCGAGCATACCGCCGACCGTTTACCCTCGGAATTATCCGGTGGCATGCGCCGCCGCGTTTCCATCGCGCGCGCGTTGATCAATCGCCCCGACATTGTTTTGTACGATTCGCCGACTGCTGGTCTCGATCCGGTTACTTCGCAAACGATCATCACGCTGATCATGCGGCTGCGCGATGTTTACGGCGTCACCGCACTTTTGGCCACGCACCGCCTGCAGGACGGCTTCGCGCTGGCCAACTTCGTCTTCGACAAGAAAACCAAAGAAGTGGTGCACGTTTCGCCGCAAGCCGCTGCTGATAATGCCGAAAAGCCTGCGGTAACCCGATTTCTCGTTTACAAAGACGGCCGCATCTACTTCGAAGGAGATCCGCAGGAGATTGCCAATACCAGCGATCCTTATCTGCGCCGCTTCTTGGTTTGAATATTTTGAATATGCTGTAGTCTTGTTGCACTCGGGAGGGGAGTGTTCATGGCCCAGCGGAAACAACTCACCTGGACAGAGTTACGCGTCGGATTATTCGTGCTCGTCGGGCTTTTTGTGCTGGCGGCGGGAATTTTCTATGTGACCGGCGCGGGAATACTCGGGCCCAAGTACCGTCTGAAAACCTATCAGGCGGATGTTTCCGGTTTGGCCAATGGCGCGCCGGTACGCGTGGATGGCGTGGACGTCGGAAATGTGGAATCCATCACGCTGGTCCCGCGCAACCAAGCCCAAGCGGATGCGTCTGGAAAAACCAAAAACATTGCCATCGTCATGCGACTGGACCGCCGCTACCAGCCGGATATTCTCACCGACTCCGCAGCCAGCATGGTCACCGAAGGGCTGCTCGGAAATAAGTACATCAACATCTCGCGCGGCTTTACCGGCGTGCCGCTCAAGGAAGGGCAGGAACTTCCCGCTTCGGAAACCCGCGAAATGTTGAACAGTATCCAGGCGCTTTCCGACTCCATGCAGGAAATTCTTAACGATGTCAAAGAAGGTAAAGGCACCCTGGGAAAATTGCTGGTGGATCCGCAAGCCTACGATCGCCTCAACAGTGTTCTGGGCCGCACCGACAACTTGATGGGCGGGATCCAAGCCGGGCGCGGCACCCTGGGTAAACTCGTCAATTCCAACGAGCTGTACGACAAAGTGGATAAAGGAGTGGACAACATTAACGGTCTGGTGACTGAGGTTCGCAGCGGAAAGGGAACTCTAGCCAAGTTGCTGAATGATCCCACGCTGTACGACGAAGCGAAGCAGGCGTTGGTGAGTGGTAACGCCGTGCTTGGTGATGTGCGCGCTGGAAAGGGCAGCCTCGGCAAGCTTGCCAACGACGACGCGCTCTACAACAAACTGCGCGACACCAGTTCCAATCTGGCGGAAGCTTCGGCCAAGCTTAACGAAAACACCACTACTGCGGGCAAGCTTTTCTCCGATCCCAAGCTGTATGACAACCTCGCCGGCCTTTCCGGTGATTTGCGATTGCTGATCGGAGAATTCCGCCAGAATCCTGCCAAATTCTTGCGGATCAAGGTGAGTGTATTTTAACTAGTCTGTTTATCAGCGGCTCCGCAACGCGCATCTTGTAATATCTGTGTAACAGTCAATTCATAATATTCACGGCGGCAGAGAATGGCCGCGATACAAGATAGAGCTCATGGAAAATACCGAAGTACTGAAGAAAGAAACCCGTCCCGAAGCCGGAAAATCCACGCTGCCGCAACCCGGCCGCCCGGTGCCCAGCCGCGCCTATCCCGGAGCGCTTATCGTTGTCGAAGGCACCGACGGCTCGGGAAAAAGCACGCAGCTTTACTTGTTGAAGCGCTGGCTCGAAATCGGTGGTTACCGCTTGCACTTCACGGAGTGGAATTCTTCGCCGCTGGTGAAGTCCGCCACGCGACGCGGAAAGCAGCGCCGCCTGCTGACGCCTACAACATTTTCTTTGTTGCACGCCGCCGATTTTGCCGACCGCTGCGAACGCCAGATCATGCCGCTGCTGCAGGGCGACTACCTGGTGCTCGCCGACCGCTACATCTATACAGCCTTTGCCCGCGATGCCGCGCGCGGCTGCCCGGCGCGATGGCTGCGCAATCTCTACCGCTTCGCTCCCGTCCCGGACATTACTTTTTATTTCCGCGCGCCGCTGGACGTTGCCGTACACCGCATTTTGAGCGGTCGCCCCAAGCTGAAATATTACGAGGCCGGCATGGATCTCGGGATGTCCTACGATCGCGCCGAGAGTTTCCGGCTGTTCCAGGCGCGCATTCTTGAGGAATACGACAAAATGGTGGACAGCGATAATTTTGTGGTCCTTGACGGCACCATACCTGTCAACAAGCTGCAAAAGCAGATGCGCGATATCGTGGCGTCAAAAATCGATCTCAAGCGTTTTGCTCCCCGCGTTCAGGAAGTGGAGTGACTATGTCCGATCAGGAAAAGGCCCGCGAAAAAGAACGTGATCGCGATCGGGAAAAAGAGAAAGACAAAGAAAAATTGCCAATTGCCGACGGCGTCATCGAAACCGCTGTCGCCGCCCCTGCTGCGGCAAAAAGTGCCTCAGCCGTGGAAGAGGAAGCGTCCCACTATTTTTTCGGTGAGCCGCTCGTCGGCTTCGATCCTGCCGAAATCACCGGAACGCTTGTGGTCATCGAAGGGATGGACGGTTCTGGGCGCTCCACGCAAATCACTCTTCTCCAGGAGTGGCTCGAGTCCGAAGGATTCGCGGTCCAGACCAGCGGTTTGCGCCGTTCGAATCTTGTGGGACGCGACATTGACCAACTTCTCGCGAAAAACGCTGTCACGCGACTAACACTGGCGCTCATGTACGCCACCGACTTCTTCGATCAGGTCGAGCATCGTATCCTTCCCGCGCTGCGAGCCGGCACGGTAGTCCTCGCCGACCGTTTCATTTTTACTTTGATTGCTCGCGGCGTCGTTCGCGGCATTAATCGCGATTACATGAGCGGCCTCTACGCCATGGCGCTGCGCCCGCATCTAACTTTCTGGTTGAACGTTCGCCCCGAAACCGCGTTCGGCCGCGAGTTCAGGAAATCTCAGGCGATCAGTTATTGGGAAGCGGGCCGCGACATGTCGCTCTCTCACGATCTGTACTGGTCGTTCATCCGCTACCAGACCATGATCAAGCGCGAATTCGAAGTCATGGCTAAGCGCCACAGCTTCATTGAGCTGGACGGCGAAGCGAGCGTTTCCAAAGTGAACCGCGAACTTCGCCACCGCATCGGCGAACATCTCGGCATTCGCGCCACAAAGTACACGCCGTCCGCCGCGCTCGCGCATCTTTGGCGCTAGCCCACCACATGTCTGAGCCGGTTCACATCGCAGCCATTGACGCCGGCTCCAACGCCGTGCGCCTCGCCGTCGCGCGGGCTTATTCCGCACTCGATATCGAACCGCTGTACGACGAGCGCTATCCTTTGCGTCTGGGTGAAGGAGTTTTCCTTCGGCACCGCTTCAGCGAAAAACTTTTCAAAAAAGGCGTGAAGGCTTTCTGCGATTTCAAGGAAACGATGGACGACTACGGCGTAACCAAATATCGCGCCGTGGCCACCTCCGCCACTCGCGAAGCCCGCAATCGCGATGCTTTTATTCGGCGTATCCGGCAAGAGACCGGGATCACTCTGGAAACTATTAACGCTACGGAAGAATCCCGCCTGGGCAGGGAAGCGGTCTTTGCCGCGCTCGGACCGGAATCTCATCCGCGCTGCATCATTGACCTGGGCGGTGGCAGCCTGGAGCTGAGTATTCTTCGCGAGCGCGCCGTGGAGCAAAGCGCACATCTCGGCGTCGGCACCGTGCGCCTGATGACCACGCTGAAGCTGCCGGGCGTGATTCGTCCTTCGCAGGCCGAACAGGTTCGCAAATATGTTCGCGCGCTGCTGGAATCAAAATTACCGAACCGCCCTAACCTCGGCGAGCAGCTTGCTGTCGCACTCGGCGGCAACGCCGAAACGCTTGCGGCCATCGCTCCCGGCCCGCGCGAACACGGCCTGCCAATGTTGCAGCTTTCGCTGTTGCGCGATCGCCTCCCGGATCTTTTGAAGAGTAGTGTTCGCGAGCGCATGAAAACTTATGGCGTGCGCCGCGATCGCGCGGACGTGATGGGCATCGCTGCGATCACTTTACTCACGGTGGGCCGGTACCTCAACGTGCGCTGCATGGCCGTCCCGGCAGTTGGAGTTCGCGAAGGCATCCTGCAGGAAATCACCCACGATACTTTTTCTCGTAAAGAGCCGTACCGTTACAACGCTGGACTGCGCCAGATTATTGCCAGCACCAGGAGTTTTGCGCGGCGCCTCCAAAAAGATCAGGCTCACGCGGAGCAGGTTCGCGAACTCAGCATTTTGCTGTTCGATCGTTTGCAGCCGGTGCACCACTTGCCCGCGCAATCGCGGGTACTGCTGGAAGCCGGCGCGCTGCTCCACGACATCGGCCACACCGTCAGTCACCAGGGGCATCACAAGCATGGCGAATATCTGGCGCTCAACGGTGATATTCCCGGCCTCGCGGAGCGCGATCGCGCGATCGTCGCGGCGCTGGTGCGTTATCACAACCGCAAATCCGAGCCGGCCAGCCATCACGTGGCTTACTCATCCCTGTCCAATCTCGACAAGCGCATCACTCGCCGCCTGGCGTCCATCCTGCGTATCGCGGAGGGCCTCGATCACTCGCACCGCCAGCGCGTGACCAATATTCACGCCACTTTCCAGCGCGGCTCCGCCGCCATCCAGGTCCACGCCCGCGGCGATGCCGCCGAAGACCTGCGCGATGCCAGCCGCAGCGCGGAACTGTTTGAAAAAGAATTCCATGTACGGCTGGTCTTCCGCCAACTCAACGCCTAACCCCACCGGTTCTCTTTCCCGCGACAGCATTTCAAAACTCAGAGATATTGGTGAGCCAATCAGGCGGGCAAGCGTAATCGCTAATAAACAGTCGGGACGAGAAAAACTCGGACGCAGCAGACACCTGATAAACTTTGGATTCCATCTCAAGGAGTAGTGAAAAATGGATCTCTACATCGTGCGCCATGGTATCGCCATAGACCGGGAAGACCCCAAGTGCCCGCCCGACCCCGAACGCTACTTGACCGAAGAGGGCATCAAGAAAACTAAGCAAG
>JBBRPU010000201.1:0-6392 GCA_038227545.1 Candidatus Acidiferrales bacterium | reverse complement strand
GTGGACGTGCCGCAACTGGACCTCATTAATGGCGCGGGCGGGAAGGAAGATGCCCCCAAGCCGGGCGCAAAATTCAAATTCCGAAAGGAAGATGAGAGCGGAACAAGTCCAAAGTTTGACGTGGAAGACGATGCCGGCGTTCGCTGGCGCGTTAAGTTAGGAGCGGAGCCGCAGGCCGAAACTGCCGCGACACGCTTGCTGTTCGCGGCGGGCTACTTCGTAGACGAAGACTATTACATTGCGGAATTACCTGTGGAAGGACTGCCTAAGCTGCGTCGGGGCGAATCGTTCGTCAGTGGCGGGGGCGTCGTGCACGGAGCGCGACTGGAGCGGCGTACCAAGGAAATAAAAAAACTGGGAACGTGGGAATGGTCCAAGAATCCATTTGTGGACAGCCGGGAGTTTAACGGCCTGCGGGTGATGATGGCGCTGGTGAACAACTGGGATTTGAAGACCGTGAACAACTCGATTTATCAGATGGAGACGCAGACGGTCTACGCCGTAACCGATGTGGGCGCAACGTTTGGGAAAACCGGCAACCCTGCCAGCCGATCCAAGAGCAATGTGAAGGATTTCGAGAAATCGAAATTCATTGATAAGGTCAAATCCGATTATGTGGATTTCGTACTGCATAGCCGGCCGATGTTCATCACGGCTGTGGACGTTGGGAATTACCATGACCGCAGCGCCATGGAAGCCGTCACCAAACATATACCGCGTGGCGATGCGAAGTGGCTGGGGCAGCGACTTGCGCAGCTACGGCCGGAGCAGATACGCGACTGCTTCCGCGCCGGCGGATATTCGCCAGAGGAAGTGGAGCGGTACGCGCAGGTGATCCAGGACAGAATCGCGGAACTGAATGCGCTATAAAGCCGCGAGTTTGCGTTTCAAACCTGACGGGATGTATTCGCTGTGAAGCTAATCGTGCAACCGCGCGATGGCGCCGCGCCGCTGCTGAGCGCCATAAAAAAAGCTAAAAAGTTTGTGGACATCGCTATTTTTCGGTTTGATCGCGCCGACATCGAGGTAGAGCTGAAGGCCGCTGCCGCCCGGGGAGTCAAGGTGACCGCGCTGATCGCTTACGTCAATCGCGGCGGCGAAAAGCACCTGCGCGCGCTGGAGATGCGCTTCCTGGAAGCGGGCATCACGGTGGCCCGAACCGCAGACGACCTGATTCGCTACCACGACAAATTCGTGATTATCGACCGCAAAGTTTTGTACGTGCTGTCGTTCAATTTCACGCACCTGGATATTGACCACAGCCGCGGATTCGGCCTGATCACCGGAAACAAGAAGCTGGTTCAGGAAGCCGTCAAACTTTTTGAAGCTGATGCGGCCCGCAAGTCCTACACTGCCGGGATGGACACCTTCGTCGTCAGCCCGGTAAATTCTCGAAAATGCCTGGGAGCGTTTATCAAACGCACCAAAAAACAACTGCTGATTTACGATCCGGAGATTTCCGACAAAGAGATGATGCGCATTTTGCAAGACCGCGCCAAGTGTGGCGTGGAAGTGAAAATTATCGGGCACTCCGCCAAGCGGCTGAATCTGCAGGTTGCCAAGCTCACCAAAATTCGATTGCATACCCGGACGATTATCAGCGACGGCACACGGGCATTCATCGGTAGCCAGAGCCTGCGTCCCGCTGAACTGGACTCCCGGCGCGAACTCGGATTGATCATCCGGGACGGCAAAATCCTCAAGCAGCTCTTAGAATGCTTCGAAGGCGATTGGGACGGGACAGACGCGGCCATCGACGACGCCAAGAAGAAGGATCAGGCTGCCGAAGCTCCCGAGAAAGATGTGAAGCGCGCCACGAAAGTGCTGGCCAAGGAATTGCATCCCTTGACCGCCACAGTGAAAAAAGCTGTCAAGAAAGCGGTGGCGGATGTTGGGGGCGACGTTTTTGACGATAAACGCGTTAAATCCGCGGTAAAGAAGATGGTTAAAAAGGCGATCAAGCAGGCCGTCAAAGAAGCTGCGGACGACGCGGATGCCGCCGAAACTAAAGATAAGAAAGATAAGTAGCGGTATTATCAGGAGACCACATGAGGCGCACGAACTTTGTGGTGAGAAGTATCCAATCGAATCGCTTGCGAGGCTTTTTGCTGGCGGCGGCAATTGCCGCGGCTTCCCTGCAGGTCATGGCATCCCGCGCGCAGAATGCACCGCCCGAGGCGTCCACCGCGGGCTTCCAGGAATTTGGTGACCGCGTGGAAAAATATGTGCAGCTCCACAAGTCGGTGGAATCCAAGCTGCCCAAGCTGAAATCAACCAATGAGCCTGAACTGCTGGAGGCGCACCAGAAAATTCTGGCGAGAAAAATCAGAAACGCACGAGCCGAGGCCAAGCACGGGGATATTTTTACCCCGGCGGCCATCGAAGCATTCAAGAAGATCATCTCCGCGGAATTCCAGGGGCCGCAATCTTCGCAAGCGAAGGCCACCATGAGACAAGGCGCGCCGCTCAAGGAAGTGCACCTGCGCGTGAATCAGGTTTATCCCGAGCACGTGCCGAATACCTCGGTGCCTCCGACGTTGCTGCAAAAACTGCCGAAACTGCCCGACGAGGTGGCTTATCGCACGGTAAGCAGCGACCTGGTCCTGTTGGATGTGAAAGCAAATCTGGTGGTGGACTATCTGGCTGGAGTGATTCCAGCGCAGAATCCAGAACACTGATGATCCTACGAAAACGACTGTTCTTTGCCGGACTGCTGCTCCTGTTGGCTTCCAGTCCACGGGCCGATGAGTTCAAATTTCCTCTGAAGCCGAATTCCGTGCGCTTTGCGGCCATCGGGGATATGGGCACCGGTGAAAAGCCGCAGTTTGAAACTTCGGATCAGATGGTCCAGCAACGCAAAGCGTTCCCCTTCGAATTCATCATCGCCCTGGGCGACAACATCTACGGCGGACACAGCTCCTCGGACTTCGAGAAAAAGTTTGCCAGCCCGTACAAAGCTTTACTGGACGGCGGCGTGAAGTTTTATGCTTCGCTCGGCAATCACGATGACGCCAGCGAGAGGCAGTACAAGCCGTTCAATATGAACGGCGCGAATTACTATTCCTTCAAAAAAGGGAATGCGCATTTTTTCGCGTTGGACAGCAACTACATGGACCCCAAGCAACTGGACTGGCTGCAAAAAGAACTCCAGAGTGCCGGCAAAGATGAATGGAAAATCTGTTTTTTCCATCACCCGCTGTATTCCTCGGCGCGCAAACACGGCCCGGCTACGGACCTGCGGCTGTTACTGGAGCCCATCTTCGTGAAATATGGAGTGAACGTGGTGTTCGCCGGTCACGAGCATGTTTACGAACGCATTCAGCCGCAGAAAGGCATTTATTATTTTACGGAAGGCTCGTCGGGACAATTGCGTGCGGGAGGCCTGGAACGCTCCAGCATCACCGCCGCCGGTTTCGATACGGATTGTGCTTTTCTGTTGGTAGAGATCGCGGATGAGCAGTTGTATTTTGAGGCGGTCTCGCGGGTTGGGAAGGTTGTGGACTCCGGGACGATTCCGCGCCAGCAAAGTGCGGCTGCGAAACCCTGACGGCAGGCTGGGCCTAGATTATTTCCTCGACACGCTTGGAGCTATCAGACGGCGGTGGCCAATTGCTTCCGTTGGCGCTTCATCGCGTACATCGCGGTATCCGCGGCGGAGATGATAGCTTCGACGTTCTCTCCGTGCAGCGGATAGACGCTGACGCCCACGCTAACGGCGATGCTCGGCCCGTTGGTATCTTCCGAAATGCTGCTACCTATCCGGCGTGCCACAGAGTGGGCGGCTTCGAGACCGGTTTCTGGTAACAGCAGCGCAAACTCGTCTCCGCCAAATCTTGCAGCGGTATCAATATCGCGGCAGAACATGGTCAGCGCGTCCGCAGTGCGGCAAAGGGCTTGGCTGCCAGTCAAATGGCCGTAGCTGTCGTTCAACTGCTTGAGGCCATCCATATCGAAAAGCAACAGAGCAAATTCCCTGCCGGTACGATTGGAACGACGGATTTCCATAGCCAGAGCATCCACGAGATGGCGGTAATTGGCCAAACCCGTAAGTGGATCGCTGGCCGCCAATCTGCGCAAATGGTCTTCCAACTCGCGCTGTTTGGTAATGTCTTCGACAATAACTTCGAAAGTGCCTCGCTGGCCGTGCTCGCCCAGAATTTCCTGAGCGCTCAATCTCACTTTTAGACTGCTGCCATCTTTTCTCGGCCAATCGGCTTCGAGGGGGTCCGCGGGTCCTTCGGAAGATTGACCGAGCAACTGCGCCCGCTTATCCGGGTCCGCGAAAATCGGGCCGGCGATATTGACGCCCAATAATTCTGCTGTGGACGAATATCGCATCATCGCAACGAGGGCCTGATTCACGTCCAGGAAAGCTCCGTCGCTAGCGCAGCGGCATATGCCGTAACTCAAATTGCCCGCCAATGCGCGGTATTGAGCTTCCAGTCGGCGCAATTCCTTTTCGGCACGGTCCCGTTCGCGGCGTACTGAGCGTTCGTTCAAGGCCCTGCGAATGGCCACAGGCAAATGCCCAATGGATTCGCGATCCACACATTCGGACACGCCGTAGAGCAGCAGCGTTGCCGCCGCTTCTTTGGTCAGCTTGTCGGCCAACAAGATAATGGGAAGATCGCGACGCGTTTCACCGAGCAGCGACAGCACCCTTCTCTGCTCCGTGGGGTCCGACGGATACTCGCAAACGACGGTGTCGAAGGACTGCCATTGAGGATGGCGGGTGACGACCGAAGCATCCGGGACAATGTGGGAGTCCACGGCAAATCCAACCCTGCTCAGTTCACGTACGCAGCGTTCCACAACAGTAGGATCGCGATGAGAGAACATGATCTGCACCTTGGGCCTGCGGGACACGGTTTCGTCGCCAGGCCTATCCGGAGCTGCATTTCGAGATGAATTCTCGGAGTTGCTGTTCAGCGGCAAAGTTGGCCCCAAAAAACGTAAAAAAAGTGCATGAGAGTTGTCCAAGCTCAGTGGGCCATAATGAGAAACGCCGGACAATAAGGCGTTCACCCGATAGTTCACAACAGGATACCGTGGTGGAATAAATGTCATGTTTCTATTGGTTTGCGAGAGGGTGACAGCTCCCAGCCAAGCAGCATAGTGATGAATTCCGTACACGCTCTACAGTGAACTCCCGACTTTCCCTTCGCCCTGGACTGTGGGACAGTATGTTCTCTCGGCTGCCTGCCCGTCCCCCGCCACGGCCTCCGAGTTGTGACCGGAAGGTCCCTTCGTGTACAAAAATTTTTTTGGGCTTAAAAAGAATCCCTTCAACGTAAACCCGGACCCTGCCTACCTGTATCTGACGTCCCAGATGCGGCAGGCACTCGACGAATTGACTTATGGAATTGAGAGCCGCAAGGGGCTGATGCTATTGACCGGCGAGGCGGGGACCGGAAAGACTACCCTTATCAATCATCTGCTGCTGTGGCTGCAGCACAAGCGCGCGAAGACCGCATTCATATTTAATTCTCATTTGGATTCTGACCAGCTATTCGATTTCATCATCTCCGATTTCGAAATTCCGGTGACGCCGCAAGTGCACGCGAACCCACTGCTGACTTTCAATGAGTGGCTGCTGGAGCGCTTCCGGGCCCACGACCTGGTGGTATTGATTGTGGACGAAGCGCAAGGGTTGCCGGTGCACGTGCTCGAAGAAATCCGACTGCTGTGCAACATGGAGACACCCAACGAAAAATTGCTGCAGATTGTCCTGGTAGGCCAGCCGGAGCTGGAATTGAAATTGAAGCGGCCAGACCTGCGGCAACTGCACCAGCGCATCTCGCTGCGTTGCAAAACCGCGCCGCTGAGTTTGCAAGAGACTAGCGCGTACATTGAAGACCGGTTGCACACTGCCGGTTCCAGGGATGCGGAAATATTTCTGCCCGAAGCGGTGGAGGCCATTTACACGTTTTCGCGCGGCATCCCCCGGGTGATAAATCTGCTGTGTGACAATGCGCTGATTCACGCATATGTCGAGCAGGAACGCACTATTCCGACCGGGATTATTGAAGAAGTAGCGCGGGAGATGCAGTTCGACGACTTCCGGCCGATGTCTCCTCGGCCGCGAAGCATTACTCCGCAGTTGGAAGTTGCGGATCTCGGCGCGCTGCTCGCAAAAATCAAGGCGGATGCCGACGAAGCTCATGCATGGGGAGAAGCACACAAATCGACTCCGTTTATTGTGACGCAGCAGAAGCTCAGCGCGCGTAACGATGTCCAAGGCGATATGGAAATGCTTCCGCCGGTCTCAAGCACTGTGGAGAGCTCCGCCACGACGGTTTACATCACTCCAGCAGCTCAGGAATATGGCGACAATCGCGCGCAGTATTGGAGGATGAAGCGTAGCCCGTCGCATAGATTGTTCCAGGAGATTG
>JBBRPU010000200.1:0-6393 GCA_038227545.1 Candidatus Acidiferrales bacterium | reverse complement strand
GGGCGAAATGGAAATCGCGCCGCGCAGGTGCGCACCTTCGCCGGGAATGGAAGTGAATTCGGGAAGCGCGTCGAGCGCGATGTTCACTTTGCCGGAGGAGCCGCGGAATTTGTAGCGTCGCACACCTTCGAGAAAATCGGACGGTAGCTCGGAGGGTTCGAGGAATTTTTCGAAGGTGAGATGCGGGTCTACGCTGGAGGAAACGACATTGGCGCTGATTTCTTCGCCGGATTGCAGGATGACGCCGGCGGCGCGGCCGTTTTTCACCACAATTTTTCCGACGGGGGCCTTGGTGCGAATTTCCACGCCGGCTTCCCGCGCGGCGGCGGCTATGGAATTGGAAATTGCGCCGGTGCCGCCGCGGCTGAAGCCCCAGGAACGAAACGCGCCGTCAATCTCACCCATGTAGTGGTGGAGAAGCACGTAAGCCGTGCCCGGCGAACGGATGCCGAGGAAGGTGCCGATGATTCCCGAGGCGGACATGGTGGCTTTGAGCACATCGGTTTCAAACCACTGGTCGAGAAAATCGGCGGAGCTCATGGTCATGAGCTGGATGAGCGTGTAACGCTCGTCGGAAGACAATTCGCGGAAGCGGTGCATCATGAAGTGGAGCTGCTTGAGGTCGCGCGGATTGAGAGTGGTGGGATCCGGCGGGACCATGGAGAGCATGGGCTTCACGAAGCGGCACATCGGGGTCATCATCTTGGAAAATTCGTCGTAGGCTTCGGCGTCCACGCGGGAATGGCGGCGAATTTCGCGGATGGACTTGGCGTGGTCGTTCATGCGCCAGAGATGATTTCCATCGGGCATGGGAGAGAAGGTACCGTCGAGGGGAAGAATTTCCAGGCCGTGGCGCGGAAGATCGAGCTCACGAATAATTTCCGGGCGAAGAAGCGAGACAACGTAGGAACATTCGGAAAACAGGAAGCCGGGGATTATTTCTTCAGTGACCGCGGCGCCGCCTAAAACGTGGCGGCGTTCGAGTACCAAAACTTTTTTTCCGGCCTTGGCCAGATAGGCGGCGTTAACCAGTCCGTTGTGACCGCCACCAATGACGATCACGTCGTAATGCTGCATCATTTTGCCAGAGCTCCGTTACACGCAGGCGCGAGGAATTCACGAAAAGGCGACTACAAGGCGCGCACCGCGTACTGCTAATTCAAGAAGTGCGAATAATCAGAAGGCATTCTACTGGCAGCGACAACGGCGCACAAGTGCGGGTGGAGTGCCAGCGATTCGGGGCTCGCGTATACTGCAAGCGAGATTCGGGGTTGCTCCAGAGCGATTCGGTGAAAATACTTTCACTCAATGTCGGAATTCCGCGAGAGGTGATCTGGCACGGCCACGTGGTGGAAACGGGTATTTTCAAGGAGCCGGTGGATGGCCGTGTGATGCTGCGCAAATTGAATCTCGATGGAGACCGGCAGGCGGATTTGACCGTGCATGGCGGAGAATACAAAGCCGTGTATTGCTATCCCTCGGAGCACTACGCGTACTGGAAGCAAGAATTGCCCGGGCGGGATCTGCCGATGGGGATTTTTGGGGAAAACTTTACGACCGAAGGCTTACTGGAAGATTCGGTATGTCTTGGCGACCGATTTTCTGTGGGGAGCGCCGAAGTGGTGGTCACACAGCCGCGCCTGCCTTGCTACAAATTGGGAGTGCGGTTCCAGGCCGATGATATGGTCAAGCGATTTCTGGCGAGCGGGCGTAGCGGATTTTATGTGGCGGTGACGCGCGAGGGTGAGGTGGGCGCGGGAGATGAAATCAGGGAACTTTCTCGCGAGAGTGACCGCGTATCCATCGCCGATGTGGTGCGATTGTACGTCGCGAAAAAATATACCAGCGCTGATGTGGAACTGGTGCGGCGCGCGTTGGAGGTGGAGGCGTTCCCGGACAGCTGGAAGGAAG
The DNA here is from genome assembly GCA_038227545.1 of Candidatus Acidiferrales bacterium. GTDB lineage: Bacteria > Acidobacteriota > Terriglobia > Acidiferrales > UBA7541 > Acidiferrum. The sequence goes on along the minus strand of JBBRPU010000200.1, from coordinate 4,482 downwards.
AATTTGCGGAGCGGATCGCGAGGTAGATTTTGCGGGTGAGCGCGTGGCTTGCGGGTGCGGCGATTTCGCACCTATAATTCGATGGCTTTGTTAGCGGGTTTTGTTTTCGCTACAGGCTGGCTAGATGTAATGGAGGGATTGTGCCGGTAGGTACTGCGTTTCACGAGAGAACGCTGGCGCTGTGCGAGAGCCTGAATTATAGGGAGTGGTCCGGCTATTACACGGTGAGCGTGTATGAAATGCATCACGAGCACGAGTACAACGCCATCCGCAATTCCGCGGCGCTCATAGATATTTCTCCGCTGTTCAAATACAAGGTGAGTGGGCGCGATGCGACCAAACTGGTGAATCGCATCATCTCGAGGGACATCAATAAAGTAGCCATAGATCAGGTGATTTACTGCTGCTGGTGCGACCCTGAAGGAAAAGTAATTGACGACGGCACGATTACGCGGTTGGGAGAAAATGAGTATCGCTGGACGGCGGCGGATCCAAGCTTGCGGTGGTTTCAACAGAACGCACTGGGCCTGAACGTAAAAATCGAAGATATCACCGAGCAGGTGGCGGCTTTGGCGCTACAAGGGCCGACTTCCGGGAGATTGCTGAATGCGGTAGCGGACGCGAACGTCAGCAATCTGAAATATTTTCGCGTTACGCACGGAAAAATCGCCGGCGTGCCGGTGGATATTTCGCGCACGGGATACACGGGCGACCTGGGATTTGAAATCTGGATGCCGTGGAAAGATGCAGTGACGGTGTGGGACGCGCTGAACAGCAAGGGCAAGGCGTTTGATATTCATCCGGCGGGAATGATCGCGCTGGATATTGCGCGCATCGAGGCGGGATTGATCCTGATTGAGGTGGACTACACCTCCAGCAAGAAAGCGCTGATTGATGCGCAAAGATTTTCGCCTGCGGAAATCGGGCTGGGCAAGCTGGTGGATTTGAAGAAGGAAACTTTTGTGGGGCGCGAAGCGCTGGCGCGCGAAGCAAAGAACGGCGCGGAGCGCGCGCTGGTCGGACTGGAAATCAACTGGAACGAAGTGGAAGCGCTGTACGACAAAATGGGCATGGCGCCGCAGGTGCCGAGCATGGCTTCACGCGTGCCTGTGCCGGTGTATCGAGGCGGGCGGGTTATCGGGAAGGCGACTTCTACCACCTGGTCGCCTACGCTTAAGAAAATGATCGCGCTGGCATGCGTGAATCGCGAGCACTCCACCGTAGGGACAACGCTCAATATTGAAATGACGGTGGAAGCGGTGCGCCATACTGTTTCGGCCAAAATTGTTTCGACGCCGTTTTTCAATCCGGCGCGCAAAATGGCTGTGCCGATTATTTAGGATAGGAAGTAATGGTGCGCCGCTGGGTGCATCCGCAGATTTTCTCTCCGTGTTCGAGCGGCAATCAACTATTCATTGAGGCGATTGTATTTTTTCAGGACGGCGCGCAGGCGGTCGTGCGGCAGGGCGATTACTTTGTGATTTTCGATGCCGGTCATGGTTTCGGCGGCAACCATGGCGTTGATGATGGCTTCTTCGGTGGCTTGCACGGTGGCGGCGAAGAGGGGCTCGATTTTTTCGTTGGGCAGCATTTTCAGATCAACTACGTTGGTAGCGAAGCCGGCCCCTGGATTCGCGGTGGAAAACGCCATGAAGATATCGCCGGAGCCGTTGCCGGAGGTGCTGCCGTCGCGTCCCAATCCCAGAGTGACGCGGTGAGCAATGCGTTTGAGTTGGTGCGCGAGCAGTGGCGCATCCGTGGCGACGACGACGATGATAGAGCCGCGATCCGATTCACTAAAGGAGGTTGCGGCGTAGGCGCGCTCGTCGGGAATTTCCTGGCCGACCGGAACACCGGCGATGCGAAGGTCAGGACGGCGGCCGTAGTTGCATTGCACCAGTACGCCGACGGTGTAGCCGCCGGACTTGGCGTCGAGTTTGCGCGACGATGTGCCGATGCCGCCTTTGAATTCATTGCAAACCATTCCGGTGCCGCCGCCAACGCTGCCTTCGGGCACGGCGCCGGAGGCGGCCGTATCAATGGCGTGAAACGCGTCGGCGGGCTTGACGTGAAAACCATTGATGTCGTTGAGCCAGCCGTCCCAAGTTTCGGCGACGACGGGAAGCGACCACCAGTAGCCGGCGGGATCGGGCTGGCCGTGAGCAACGCGCCACTGAATGACGGCGTCGCGCACGACCCCAACGCTGTGGGTGTTGGTGATCATGACCGGGCCTTCGAGAAATCCGGACTCTTCCACCCAAGTTGTGCCGGTCATTTCGCCGTTACCATTTTCGGTGAACCACGCGGCGAAGACGGGATTGCTCATGGACTCTTTGCCGCGGGGAAGGACGGCGGTGACGCCGGTGCGGACGGGTCCCTGGCCAATTTTTAGTTTTCCTTCGCCGGAGATGAGCGTGGTGTGTCCGACGGTGAGGCCGTCCACGTCGGTGATGGCGTTGAGTGGACCTGGAGTGCCATCGAAGGGCACGCCTAGATCGCGGGCGCGGGGCTTGGAGTTACCTTTTCCCTGGGCATTTTCTTGCGCGTTAGCTGAGAACGCGAAAAACAAAACGATGCCGAACAGCGAGAATAGGATTCTGGAATGATTGCGCATGTTAATCGTTGTCTCCGAAGCGTACGGACGCACAGTAATGCAACAGCGGACGAAAGAAAAGTGCGAACGCTGCGTGGCCGGCGGAATTTCCAAAGCTGACACTTGCTCAGACTTGGAAAACTCTTGCGATAGCGGATTGCAGCGCGGCCGCTATCTTCGCGGATTCGGCGGCGGAAAGAATAAATGGAGGGGCGAGGAGGAGGTGATCGCCGCGCAAGCCATCCACGCAGCCCTGCGTGGGGTAGATGAGGACACCTTCTTCCGTGGCGGCCTGGCGAATTCGTTCTGCAATATTTTCGGAAGGCGGAAATGGCTCGCGACTGTTTTTGTCTTCGACGAATTCGATGCCGAGCAGCAGGCCCAGGCCGCGGATGTCACCGACGTGGGGATGGGCGAGCAATGGCGTAAGATCTTGATGCAGAATTTTTGAAATTACGTGCACGCGGGCGAAGAGGCTGTGAGCTTCGAGGTAATCGAGGACCGCGTTCCCTGCCGCGGTCGCGACGGGATGCGATTGATAAGTGAAGCCGTGCTGAAAGATGCCGGAGCCGCGTTCGAACGCTGACACAACCCGCCTGGAAATAAGGACCGCTCCGAGAGGCGCGTAGCCGCTGGCGATTCCCTTCCCTACCAGAATAATGTCAGGCTCAATGTTTTCCCGCTGCCAGTGCTGGATGGCGAAGGGCTTTCCGGTGCGGCCGATGCCGGACATGATTTCGTCGGCGATGAGTAGGATTTTGTGGTGGCGACAAATTTCCGCGACGCGCGCGAGGTAACCCGCGGGGGGAACGGCGGCGCCGAGGGTGGCGCCGACAATCGGCTCAAAAATAAAAGCGGCGGAAGTTTTTCCGGAAGGGCCGCGAAGGAATTTGTCGAGATCGTCGGCGCAAGCGAGGGCGTAGTCTTTTTCTGATTGATTGTTTTCCGACGGATGCATCGCGCGGTGATAAGGGAAACATGGCTCGATGTGCCCCCATTCGGGAAGCAGCGGCTGGTAGGCAGCGCGGCGGGTGGCGTTGCCGCTGACGGCCATGGCGCCAAGAGTGCTGCCGTGATAACTCTGGCGGCGCGAAATCACACCGTAACGTTGGGGTGCATCGGTTTCGAGGTGAAATTGCCGCGCCAACTTGATGGCAGTCTCCGTGGCTTCCGAGCCGCCGGAAGTAAAATAGACACGTCCGCCGTCATGGAAATTCGGCGGGGCCAGTTTTAGAAGCCGGGCCGCGAGTTTTTCGGCGGGAGCGCTGTGAAACTGGGAAGTGTGCGCGAAAGCCAGTTGCGAGGATTGTTCGGCCATGGCGTGGCCGATTTCCGGAACCCCGTGACCGATGTTGACTACCGCGGCCTGGCCCGAGGCATCGAGAAAGCGGTGGCCATCGGCAGAAATAATCCAACAACCTTCGCCGCGGACGGCCACGGGATAGTTTTTGCGGAAGTTTCGCGGAAACAGGCTGGACATGTGCTCGGGTGAAAATTGTAACAGAGTGAACCGGTTGAGGGTGCGGCGAGCGGTTGAGAAATTGTGTTACGCTGGCGGCGTTTTGGCGCGTGTTTTGCTGAAAGAGCGAATCGCGTTGGTAGAATATTTTCGTAAGACGGAGCGGCGTGGCGGAAACTTCCAGCGGTCTCGTCCGCAGCATCGGGCGATGGAGCCTGGCGGCGCTCATCGTTAATTCGGTGATCGGCGGAGGCGTTTTTGGATTGCCGAGCGTGGTTGCCGGACGGCTGGGAAAGTATGCCCCGCTGGCTTACCTGGTCGCGGCAGCCGGAATTGCGCTGGTCGCCGCGTGCCTGAGCGAAGTGGCTTCACAATTTCGCGAAACGGGCGGTCCGTATCTTTACGCGCGCGAGGCGTTGGGAAGATTCTG
>JBBRPU010000199.1:0-6408 GCA_038227545.1 Candidatus Acidiferrales bacterium | reverse complement strand
TTCTGGTTTGCCGGAATTCTGGTCGCCGCGGTGGGCGCGGTTTTCGCCGCCTCCGGCCTCCTGATCCATCTGTAGCGAAGGCTTGGTCTAAGCCTTCTGCGGCGGCAGCGCGTTACGCAGACTGCTCACTTCTTCCATCAGGTTTTTCAAGCGCTCCACCAATTCCTGGTGGCGTAAATCGTCGGACGCCGGCTTCTTGCCTACAAAAGTCAAAGTTCCGCCGGGTTCGAGAACGCATTTCTGCACTTCTTCGAGTGATTCGAATCCCTGCTTGCGCGCCGCCGCTTCCAATTGATTGGGGCTGATCAGCTCCTTCTTGAGCCGGTCCAGACTGATCCGCCCATTCTCAATCAACACGTCTGCCCGGCCCTCCACCAATTGATCCAGTCTTTTGTGCCCATACAAAAATCGCACCACCAGGTAATTCACCACCAATAGGGAAGTCGCCCCGATAATCCCTCCACTAACACTGTTGTCGTCGCCAATGATGGCGTTCTGCACCGTGTTCGACAGCGTCAACAACACCACCAGGTCGAATGGATTTAGTTGCACCAGCTCCCGTTTCCCGGATAACCGCAGGCTGATGACCAGAAAAGCGTAAACAAAGATCGGCCGAAGGATTTTCTCCGCCAGCGGCAGGCCCAGCACAAACATGTGTTTCCAGGTCTCATGCATTCTGTACGCTCCTCGAAGTCACGGAAATCAAGCCGGTATCATCGCCCAACGCGGCACGCGGCGCCATGCCCTTCAGGGCCCACCTGTACTTTAGTACAGTCATCAATTCGCAGCGGTTTTACTGATGTTTTCGCACTATTGGCCAATTACTCCTATCATGAAGTATTGCTTTTGCACGTCCGCCTGACGACGACCATCTTGTCAAGGCGAGCTAAACAAAATATTAATCGAGACTCATGTCCTATCCGCCCTCTCCGGACGTAGACATCGTCAGCGGTAAAGACTCGCTCGCCACGTTATTCGAGTGCGTGCGCGAGCTCATTGCCGTCTTCGACCTGGACGGCACCCTCCTTTTCGTCAATCCCGCGCTCTGGGAAGCACTGGATCGCACCCCCATGGAAATCACCGGCAAATCCATTGCCGAGCTGATCCACGAAGACGATTTGGACTTGTTCGGCGCGGTGCTTAGCCGTTTGAGTGCCAAGCTCGAATCCAAAATAAATATCCGCTGCCGCCTGCGTGGAGCGGATGGCGCGTGGCGCTGGTTTGACGCGGAAGCCCGCCCGCACCCCGCACATGATTCCGCCATTGTAGTCAGTCTTCTCGACATCACCGCTCTGCAGCGCATGGAGGCCGAGCGCCAGGTCATTTTTCAGGTTATTCACGCGCTGAACGAAACCTCCAACCTCGATCAGCTTCTCCAACACATTCATCAGGCGTTAAAAAAGGTCTTGTACGCCGAAAATTGCTTCATCGCTTTACATCATGCCGAGGGCGACTCTTTCCATTTTCCATTTTTCGCCGACCGTTTCGACGTAGCTCCTCCGCCTCAGCGCGTCGGCAAGAGCTGCACCGCGTTCGTCTTTCGCACCGGCCGCGCTATGCTGATTCCGCAATCCGAGTTTGATCGCCTGGTAGACCGCGGAAACGTTGAGCTGGTAGGCTCGCCATCGCCCGCGTGGCTGGGCGTTCCATTAAAAACCCCCACGGCGACCATCGGCGTGCTGGTCGTCCAGCACTACGAAGATCAAAGCGCCTACGACATTCGCGACTTGGAATTTCTCGACTCCGTAGGCGGTCACATCGCGCTGGCCATCGAAAGGCGCGCCGCGGAAGACGCCCTGCGCAAAAGCGAGACGACTTTCCGCTTACTTTTTTCGCACAACCCTTTGCCCACTTGGGTTTTCGACACCGAGTCCCTGAAGTTTGTACAGGTGAATGAAGCTGCTGTACGCCAATACGGTTATTCCGCCGAAGAATTCGCTCGCATGACCATTCTCGACATACGCCCCCCCGAAGAGCACGCCGCTCTGCGCAAGGTACAACAGGAGTGGAATACCCTCGAGGAATACCACGGCGTCTGGAAGCATCTAAAAAAGGACGGCAAGATTTTTGAAGTGGAAACCATCTCACACCGCCTCGATTACGGCGGACGTCACGTCCGCCTGGTCGTTGCGCGCGACGTCAGCGAACGCCAGGCGCTCGAAGAGCAGTTGCGCCAGGCTCAAAAAATGGAAGCGGTAGGCCGGCTCGCCGGCGGCGTCGCTCACGACTTCAACAATTTGCTCACCGTCATCAAGGGCCATACCGAATTGCTGCTGAGCGTCATTCCTATTCCCGCCCAGGCCGCAAAAAAAATCGAGCAGATTGATCGCGCCGCCGATCGCGCCGCTACCCTCACTCGACAACTCCTGGCCTTCAGCCGCATGCAGGTATTGCAGCCTCGCGTGATGAATGTCAACGGCGTGGTGGAAGAGATGGGCAAGCTGCTGCCGCGTCTGATTGGCGAGCACATCCAGTTGGTGCTGAAAACCAATGCGGATCTCGGCGTCATTCGCGCGGACGCCAGTCAGATGGAACAAATCATCATGAACCTCGCGGTGAACGCACGCGACGCCATGCCTCAGGGCGGCAAACTCTTGATCGAAACCTCTAACGCCGAGCTCGATCACTCCTATCAAGCGGTTCATCCGCTGGTGCCTCCCGGCCGGTACGTGCTTCTTTCCGTGTCCGACACCGGAACCGGCATGGACGCGCAAACTCAAGCGCGCATTTTCGAACCTTTCTTCACTACTAAAATGCAAGGCAAAGGCACAGGCTTGGGTCTGGCCACCGTTTACGGCGTCGTAAAACAAAGTGGCGGGTACGTGTGGGTCTATAGCGAACTGGGCAAAGGAACTTCCTTCAAGATTTATCTCCCGCGCGTGGACCAGCCCGAAGACGAAGCGTTGCCGCCCGCTTCATGGGAAGCGCCTCATGGATCTGGGACCATCCTGCTTGCTGAAGACGAGCAGGAAGTTCGAGAAGTGGCGCGCGAATTCCTGGAGTCCGGTGGTTACACCGTGCTCGAAGCTCGCGATGGCTCCGACGCTCTGCGCATTGCGGGGCAGCACAACGGCCCCATTGATCTGCTGGTCACCGACATAGTGATGCCCGGGATCAGCGGTCATGAGTTGGCCGCGCACATCGTCGAAAAGCGCCCCGGCCTGCAGGTTATTTTCATGTCGGGCTATAGCGAGTACGCTGCTATGGAAGCGGTCAATTCGGATGCTGACATCAAATTACTAACCAAGCCATTCAGTAGGGCGTTGATCCTGCGCGCCGTGCAGGAGATCTTGACCGCGCCGAAACCAAATTAGGCGTGCAGCTTTCCCCCACAGCGAGAAACCAAACCACATTTCTGTTCGGTTGAGAAGTTAGCTCGAGGCCATCAGTGTGCGGATTTGTTGCTCGAGCGCGACGTTGTATTCACGTTCCAGTTGCAACTCGCTCTGTAGTTTCCTTACCAGCAGCTCCACGCGCGCAATTTCGCCGCGCAGTTTCGCGACGTCTGCGGACGACGCTGGCGCCTGATGGTTGTTTTGCGAGCCCGCCAGTTGCGACGGTAGCGGGGAGAGTGGTGAACGCGTCTGCGCTTCGTGATTAGCCGACTGCTGCGCTGCATTCGAAGAAAAAGGCTGCAACAATGGCGTAAACGCCTCTGCAAGCGCCCGCGGCCACGCTGTTTCCATAGGTGCCTGGTGCACAACGGTCGTTGGAGGCGCAGGCACGATCTGCGGTGCGGCTAATACCGGCGCAGGCGGTGCGAATAGACTCTGCAACGCCCCTGAACCGCCGCGCTCCCGCGACGCTATCGCCGGCACATTTTTCGGAGCCAGCAAAGTTTTCACTCGTCCAATCAATTCTTGCGGCTGAAACGGTTTGCGAATCAGTTCGTCGGCCTTCACCGCCACCGCTTTGTCCGCAACGCTCTTGTTCACCACCCCGGACATGAGCACCACCGGTATCCCGTCCAGCGCCGGATTCTGTTTTATCTGGCTGCAAACTGAGTAGCCATCCTGATCCGGCATGATCACGTCGGTAATCACCACGTCCGGACGATTCTGCTCAAATTGCGCCAGCGCCGCGGCGGCATCGCTGCAGGTGATCACGTTGATGTTCTCGCGCCGAAACGCAATCTTGATCACTTCGCGCATTGTCGCGCTGTCATCTATGAAATACACGGTGGGCACGCGCTTCACCGGAACTTCCGGCGCGGTAACCTCAACGCTGTCGCCGCTGACTTCGCTCGCGCTGTCGCCGGTAATTTCTCCCGCACCGTCGCCGGTAGCTTCGCCCGCGTTATCCCCGGCACTTGCGCCCGGCAGCGGCATGGTCAGGGCTTCTTCGTTCATTGTGCCGTCCTATCCGCCATATCGTGCTTTCCTTCGTCGAATTCACGCATGGCATCCAGCATCAGGTCCGTGGCCGTTCGCAGCACCGTGCGCTGCAAAGAAGTCGCTCCGTACACAAATTTGTAAATTCCATTCCCGCCCTGCACGCTTTTCAGGATATGAATCACCGCTTCGTCGCCGAACAGGTTCCCGCTCTCCGCGTGCGTGATTTCTCCCGCGTCAAAAAAGAGCAACGCGTCCGTCTCCCCCGCGTTGATGTGCAAAGCCCCCGTCTGTCGCGCATGCCCCAGCATCTGCATCACTCCTGGAAGGTCGTGGTGCTCCAGGCTGCCGCTCAGACTCGTGTCCGACTGCTCCAGCATCTGCGTCGGCAAAAAACCGTCGGCCTTGCTCACAACAATCTGTTTTACGTGCGCGGCGATCGCTGCCGGCGAACGATGCCTGTCAATGTAGTCATCGCAACCCGCTTGAAACGATTCCATCAGTCCGCGCTGGTTTCCGTCGCCAATGGCGATCACCGGCAGCGCCGCATTCTTGGGGTCCGCGTGAATGATGCCCGCAATCTCCAGCGCGCCCATCTCCCGCATGTTCGTAGCGCACAAAACCGCGGCGGGCATGTCGTATTCCAATGTCGTCAGAGCAAAGGCCGCCTGGTTCGCGGAGACCACTTCAAAACCTTCGTGCCGCAGCGCATCTCCCACGCGCTTCGAAAAATACACATTGCTGTCAATCAGCAAAATCTTCGCAGGTCGCCCGGCAATCATCATGTCGCGGCCTCCTGCAGTTCCAGCGGCGCGCGCGCTGGAGCATCGGAAGCCGGTCCGGGCGTCAGCGCATCAATATTGAGCACTTCGATCACGTCTCCACCGTAGGAAATCCATCCCGCCACGTGCGCCGCATCCGCTTCGGAAGATGGCGACATTTCCGCATCAATTAGTTCGCATTCTCCGGTGACCGGCAGCGCCACCCATTCCGATTTCTCGCCGTAATTTCTCACCGCGATCAGGTAAAAGCGGCGCGTCAGCAGACTCTTCCCGATCAATTTCTCGGCCACATCGCAAACCGGCACGATGCGCCCGCGCCGCAGGATCACCCCTTCGATGTTTTCCGTGCGATGGGGGAAACGAAACACTCGGCTGGGCGCGACCAGTTCCGCAATCTGGCTCGATACCATCGCGAAGCGCCGGTCCCCAAGTCGCAAAAGCACGAACGCCTGCTTGCCGTCGTCATTCCGCCGAGTCATGAGTTAATCCTGCCGCGTTGTTTTCGGCCATAGTACCGATGCGCCCGGGATTAACCGTGCGCTCCAGCAAAGCAATTTCTTCCGGCGTTAGAAATCCCTCGGGTTTCACGACTGGCACTACGTTTTGGTCCAGCGCCGTGACCCCGCGGTACCAGTTGCGCTCCTCGTTGCAGAACGCCTGCGGGAGTGCCTGCAACCGCGTCATGGTGGTCATTTTCTCAATACCATCTATCAACAGCGCTGTTCGCGTCCGCCGTAGCACAAACACCAGCAACCCGGGAGTCAGTGGCAATCCAAAATGTAGCGCGCCATTCACCACAAATAGTGATTTATCCCCGCGCCGCACGATGTGACGAACCTTTTTCAGTTCCGGCGCGGCTATTTCCATGGCCGATCCCGCCAGGCTGTCCACGCTGCGAACTTCCTGTACCGAGCCTGACGACACCGCGAACAATTGCCCGCTGACGCGAAACAAAATAATTTGCTCCGTGCGCATCGCCGGCGTCTTGCTTGCAGCGGGGAATTGCATCAGCGCGCTCCCACAGGAGCGATCCGGCAAATAGCCAGCACCTGTTTTTCAATCGCGGAATAAATGTCGTCAATGCTCAGGACCTGGCTTACCGCGCCGGTCTTGATCGCTTCCGCGGGCATTCCAAAAATTACCGAGGTGGCTTCATCTTGCGCGAACACCGTGCCGCCCGCCGCCTTGATGGCCGCCGCGCCCGCCGCGCCGTCGTTACCCATGCCCGTCAACACCGCGCCAATGCTCAGCGGTCCCGCGAACGCCGCCACACTTTCCATGGTGATATCAATGTT
>JBBRPU010000198.1:0-6415 GCA_038227545.1 Candidatus Acidiferrales bacterium | reverse complement strand
TCGGGGATGATGGCTTTTAGCAGGAAGGCCGCGACCATTGCGCCGGCCAGTTGTGCGACCCAGTACAAAATCACATCGAAAGTATTTAGGCGCTTGGTTACCCAGTATCCGATGGTCACCGCGGGATTAAAGTGGCCGCCGGAGATGTGTCCGATGGCGGAAATCATAATGGCTAGAGCCAGCCCGTGCGCCAGTGCCACGCCGATAAGGCCGATATTGCCGGTGCCATGCAGAAATTGATCGGCGCACAGCGTGCCCTCACCGAAAAAAACCAGCGCAAAGGTGCCCAGGAACTCTGCGGTCAGCTTTTGTGCATTGGTGTACATGCAGAGTCCTCCGGACCGCCAGTTTGCGAACGGAAATTGGACGCGGCGGGATACGCGGGTGATTTTAGCTTGAACGGTGCGGCGAAACTACAAGAAGCGACATGCATGTTTCGTGACCGTTGAGCGCCACCGAGGAATGGCAATTTCGCCTAGCGTGAAACTGCGGCCACCGGGCTGTTCACCGGCGTCAGCCAGTTGTGGCGATCTGGCTTAGAGCCGTTGGTAAGCGCAAAAAATTCGTCCTGCAACTTGCGGGTGATGGGGCCGGCGACGCCATTGCCAACAGTGATGTGATCCACCGAGCGAATGGGCGTGATCTCCACCGCGGTACCGACAAAAAATACTTCGTCCACGATATAAAGCATTTCGCGGGGAATCACGGTTTCTTTTACCGGAATGCCGAAGTCTTCGGCGAGCTTCACAACCGTGTCGCGCGTGATGCCCGGCAAAATGCTGGTGGCCAGCGGCGGCGTGTAAAGCGTGCCGTCGTGCACCAGGAACACGTTCATGCCCGAGCCTTCGCTGACGTGCCCGCCGGAATCCAGCGCGATGCCTTCGGCGTAGCCGTTGAAGGTGGCTTCCATGCGAATCAACTGCGAATTCATATAATTGGCTGCGGCTTTGGACATCGCCGGTAGCGTGTTCGGAGCAATGCGCGTCCAGGAGCTGACGCCGATGTCCACGCCTTTGGTCAGCGCTTCCGGCCCGAGATACGCGCCCCAGGACCAGCAGGCCATGTACACATCAATCGGGGAGTTGAGAGGGTTGACGCCAACTTCGCCGTAGCCGCGCAACACGATCGGTTTCACGTAACAGGAATTCAGTTTGTTGAGGCGCACCAGTTCGGTGGCGGCGTTTCCGAAATCTTCGGCGGTATACGGCAAATCCATGCGATAAATTTTGGCGGAGTTGACCAGCCGGGTCATGTGTTCACGCAAACGAAAAATCGCCGGACCCTGTTTCGTTTCGTAGCAGCGGATGCCTTCGAAAACGGCTGAGCCATAGCTCACCACGTGGGAAAGGACGTGCAGTTGCGCGTCGTCCCAGTTGATCCATTTCCCGTTGTGCCAAATCTTTTCTGTCTTCTGAACCGGCATGCCTGCTCCTGTAGGTCTAAAACCCTCTGGAAATCGAGAATACGGTACGGCGCGCTGAAGCGTCAATCGAGAGTATGCCGCCGCGGTCCAGAATCAAGAACCAATATGGCGGGCGTTTTCGGTGCAATGAGCGCCGCCAACTAGTGGTCCGGGTTGTCGGGATTTTCTTTGGCTGGACTCGCGGGTTGTTCGGTTTTATCGGCCTGATGATAGGAGGCCTGCGATTGCGCCATCAGCCTTCCGGTGCGGAGTTCGTAGACGCCCAGCATCAAAAATGGAATGACGGTGGCCGCCGCCCACAGTTTTGCTTTACGCGGGATCTTGGACTCTGGCTCCCAACGAAACAGCTGCGCAGACACAAAGAAAGTGGTTGCGGCCCAGAAACATAGCGCCACCACGTCCACAAGCAGACTCGTGATCGGAATGGAGAAGACAATGGCGCGTTGCAGGCTATTTACCAGGTAGGTCGCGGGCAGAAACACCCCCACGCGCTGCACCACCAGCGGAAGAGAAGGGAGCGGCATGGTCGCGCCGGAAAGAAAAATCAAAGGCAGCCACAGCAGCTGATTGATGACCTGGGTTTCCTGCATGGTGTTGGTGACGCTGGCGACCACCAGCCCCAGCGACGCGAACGACACCGTGCCCACGGTCACCAGAATAAAAACTGCCAGCACGTCACCGAAGTCTTTCACGTGAAAAAATATCCGCGCAAAAAGCATCTCCAGAAGTACCGTAGGCAGCGTAAGCACGTAATTCGAAACGATGCTGGAGGCCAGCATGTCGCTGGGCGTTACCGGGGTTACGTGGAAGCGCCGCAAAATGCCTTGCTCGCGAAACATCACGAGGGCGGCGCTCAGTCCCCAGAAACTGCCCATCACTGTCAGGGCAATTACCGGACCCAATAGATATCTCACGCCCTCGGGAACGCCTTTCGCGAAGACTCCCGCGTACAGAAAGAAAAATCCAAAGGGCATGACCACGCTGAAGAACAAAAACATCTTGTTGCGTATCGTCAACTGAATGCGCATGCGCGTAAGCGCGGCAAAGTTATTCAATCGCGTAACCTCCTGCCCGTGAGCTCGATAAAAACATCTTCCAGCGAAGGGCTGGCGATCTCCAGCGAAACCAGTTCGTTGCCCTGCGCCTCCAGATGTTTCACCAGCGAAACTATGGCTTGCGGCGGCCGTTGACATTGCAATACGTAGCTGTCGCCCAGCATGCGGCACTCTGAAACGCCATCCAGATTTTTCAACACTTCCTGCGGCTCGGCGCGTGCCAAGCGAACTTCCAGGCGCGTCTTATCGCCGGAGCGTTCCTTTAATTCGCGCGGCGTGCCCAGGGCGATCACCTGGCCGTGGTCCACGATAGCCACGCGATCGCAAAGTCGCTCGGCTTCCTCGATATAGTGCGTAGTCATGACGATGGTTTTCTTTTCGTTGCGAAGTTCGGTGATGATGTCGTAGATTTCGCGGCGCACTTGCGGGTCGAGCCCGGCCGTCGGTTCATCGAAAAAAATAACTTTCGGATCGTTCACCAGCGCCATGGCCAGCGCCAGGCGCTGCTTCTGTCCTCCGGAAAGCTGGCTATAAAAGGTATTGCGCTTTTCTTCCAGCCCAAAACGTTTCAGCAATTCCTCCGGGCTGCGCTTGCGGTGGTAAAAACTGGAAAATAGCCGCAGCGCTTCCATCACCCGCAGCTTGTCGGGCAGGGAAGTGGCCTGCAAAGCCGCTCCGATTTCGTGCTTCAACTCCTGCGGGTTTTTTTGCGGATCGAGGCCGCAAACCGATACGCGTCCGGAATCGGGAGTTCGCAGGCCTTCGAGAATTTCCACCGTGGAAGTCTTGCCCGCGCCATTGGGGCCCAGCAGCCCAAAAACTTCTCCTTCTTCCACATTGAAACTGACGCCGCGGACGGCTTCCACGTCGCCATAGCTCTTGTATAAATTTTCCACCTGCAAAATCGAATTATTCATCTGCAAGAGTTATAGCACAGCTACAAATCCGCCACATTTTGCGGGCAGCGAGGCGTCGCGGGAGAAATCCAGGAGCGGAATTTGTACGTACTATTTGATGGGAGATCGCTTGGGCTTCGTTGCGGGTTTCGATTTTGCAGCAGATTTCCTGGAGGGAACTTTCCATAGATGCCCGTCTACTTTTACGCGCATTTCGACGACTTCCAGGCCTTCGCTTTCGAGGAGTTTTTTCTGCAGCATGGCGTGGGGCCCACGGATCAGAATTTTTCCGTTCGCTCCCAGTACACGGTGCCAGGGAATGCCTCTCCCGCTCGGGGTGCCGGAGATAGCGCGGCCGGCGGTGCGCGCGCCGCCCGGGAGGCGCAGGGCTTTAGCTAACGCCCCATAGGTTAAAACCCGCCCGCGGGGTATTTGTTGCACCAGCTTATATACCGGTTCCCAGGACATGTGCACTTCCTCAAAAAGCAGCGCCCATCCTAGAGCCGGCGCGCCGCGCGGAACAAGACAAAAATCCAGCAACGGTGTTTAACAAAGTGGAAGCGGCAGAACAGAAATCCGTCGCTGCTGAAACGCTGATGACACGAAACGAAAAAATTGATGAGCGATTCGAACGCCGAGCATTTAATTTATCGTTACTAGTTGGATGCAACCGGTTTCAGAATCACTCAGCAATCAATTGACGGTGTAGTGGAAGCGAATTACACTACAGTTACTCGGAATTGTTCGGGGTGATAGTCATGGCTTTCGTTCGCCGAAAAGGGAACACCTTTTACCTGGTGCACAACGTGCGCCATGGCGGAAAAGTGCAACAAATTCACCTCGCCCGCCTGGGAACACGCGCGCGCATCACCGACGACGTGGTTCGCCAGGTTACCAAAAAACATCCCTTCCTCGAACTGAATTGGCGGACTTTGCGCGAACAGCTGAATGGACAGCTGGATCTCGCGGATCCCGATTCTCCCGCAGTACAAAAATTGGTATCCAATTTACGGTCGCTGCATCTCGACCTGGCGGACGTGTTTCCGCCGCTATTCCGGATTTCTGAGTCGCCCGCAGTGGCACAGGAGTTGCTCTTACAGCTACGGCTCCTGCAGTCAACGCTTCAGGTCAAGCTGGATCAATTTGACCGGAGCGGTGTGCGATTCGGTAATGCGTCATCGCTGTTACGTGGCGCAAGGAGGCGGTCATGAGTACAACCATTCTTCCGCTCGATCCCAGCAAACGAAGCACCGGCACGTTGGATTTCGAAACGTCGCTGCGCTCGAAAATCGTGGGTCAGGATGAAGGAGTGCAGGCCCTGGTGGAGTTGTACCAGGTGTTCTGCGCCGGGTTGAACTCCCCGGGCCGTCCGGTAGGCAACTTGTTGCTGCTCGGACCCACCGGCTCCGGTAAGACACGCATCGTGGAAGCTGCGGCCGAAATTCTCTTCGGCGACGCGCGCGCGATTATAAAAGTGGATTGCGCGGAGTTTCAGCACTCTCACGAAATCGCCAAATTGATTGGCTCGCCCCCGGGCTATCTGGGCCATCGCGAAACGCATCCGCTGATTACCCAGGAAGAACTATCCAAGAGTCACACCGACAAATTGAAACTGTCGTTCCTGCTTTTCGACGAGATCGAAAAGGCCTCCGACTCCCTGTGGCAATTGCTGCTGGGCATGCTGGACAAGGCGACATTGACGCTGGGCGACAACCGCAAAGTGGATTTGTCGCAGACGGTTATTTTTCTTACCTCTAACCTGGGCGGTGGCGAAATCACAGAAATGATGTCTGGCGGCCTAGGTTTCATTCAGCCCCAGGACAAGCCCATCACCGGGCTCGACAAAAAAGTGGAGCGCACCGCGCTTGAAGCGGCGCGGCGAAAGTTCTCTCCGGAATTCATGAACCGCCTCGACAAGGTGGTGGTGTTCCATCCGCTGCAGCGCGAGCAGCTCGAAGAAGTTTTGCAGATCGAGTTGGGCAACGTGCAACGCCGAGTGCTGGAAACCGCCAAGGGGCAATTCCTCTTCCGCGTCACTGATGCCGGACGCAACTTCCTGTTGAAGGAAGGCACCGACCAGCGTTACGGAGCGCGGCATCTCAAACGTGCCATCGAACGCCATGTCGTTTATCCACTGGCAAATTTGCTGGCGACTGATCAAGTGCAGCTCGGCGACCTCGTCCGCGTGGATTGGGACGGCGAGCATAATTTGCTTACCTTCGTGCGCGAAGGCGAAGGCGCGCTCGTGAGCAACGCTCCGCCGCTGGTTGCGCGCGCTGCCGCCGCCGACAAAGTGCAAGACGGGAAGTCCGTGGACACTCCTACAGAAGTTGTTGCCGAACCGAGGAAATCGCGCGCGGCGTTGCCGGCGGCGACTCCCGCAGCCGCTCCGCAAGGGCGCAAGAAAACAGACCGCTAAATCACCGCCAGTTTCGAAAAACAGGCAGCGGGCGCACTCGCCTCCGCTGCCTGTTTTTGTCGTGCGGCCCCTGACACAAACTGTTTCATCGCTCTCAGTTTGCCCTAAGGTGAAACAGTGTCTCAGCCCGTGAGACAGTTTCCACAACTGCAACCGCCATAACTTGCTGACAGCATTGCACCTTTCGCGAGAGGGACTTTTTTCGTCAATTGGCACTCCCCATGCAGTATCTCAGCACCAGCGTAGCTTGAGACTTCCATCGTCTCCCGCAGAACGTCGAGGCGAAGAAGGACTGGGGAAAAATGAAAGCTGCCGTCCGCCAACAACTTGATCCATCCATTCGCAGTTCAAACACTCGCGATTTTGAAACTTCGCTGCGCTCCAAGATCGTTGGACAAGCGGAAGGCGTGCAGTCGCTGGTTGATATGTACCAGGTTTTTTGCGCGGGATTGAATTCGCCGGGACGTCCGGTGGGCAACCTGCTTTTTCTTGGGCCCACGGGTTCGGGCAAAACGCGCATCGTGGAAGCGGCCGCGGAAATTTTGTTTGGCGATCCCCGCGCGATGATCAAGGTAGACTGCGCGGAGTTCCAGCACTCCCACGAAATTGCGAAATTGATTGG
>JBBRPU010000197.1:0-6444 GCA_038227545.1 Candidatus Acidiferrales bacterium | reverse complement strand
GCCGTGAATTACCTTGGCGCGGTGCGCGCGCGATAGAGCTGCCGCCAGATCTGTGGCCCACACCACGGCTTTTTCCAGCGGAAGCGGGCCCGCGTCCAGCACCCTTTCCAGGGTCTTGCCTTCCACATATTCCATTACGAAATACGGCACTCCATCACTGTTCGTGCCCACGTCGTAGAGGCCCACGATGAAGGGATGCGCCAGGCGTCCGATTATTTGCGCTTCACGCAAAAACTGTTTCTGCATGTCGCCGGACCCAAAACCATGAAGGAAAGTCTTCAGCGCCACAGTGCGGCCGATCAGCGTATCACGGGCTTTATCCACGCGACTGGTGGCGCCGGTGCCAAGTGTTTCGAGAAATTCGTAACGACTCTGCGGGGTTGTCATAGGTTCTTTCGCCAGGCGAGCGAGCGTTCCGCCTTTGCTCTGACATCAGTGTTACGTTCGGGAGTGTGGATGGAAATGAGCCGTTAGTCCCTTTTTGTGAAACCAGAGAACTAGGGGTAACACCTTAGAAGAAAAGGCTTAAGCGGAGCGCAGCAGTTTTGCGGCGCGCGACCCGAAGCTCATGGATTGCGCGTTCATGGCTTGCGGAACCGCCTGCGGCGCCGTCTTGCGGCGGGCGAAGGGGTATAAATCGTTGGCCAGCGTGTCCGCTGAAGCGGGTCGTGCCGAAGGTTCTTTAGCGAGGCAGCGGGCCACGAGTTCATCAAATGCCGTAGGCAAAGACGAATTGTTCTGCGACGGCGGCAGCGGCACCGAGGAAAGCACGCGATTGCACACGCCCTGCAGCGAGTCGGCGTCAAACGGGCGCCGGCCGGTCACCAACTCGTACAACACCACGCCCAGGGAGAAAATGTCCGAACGCTCATCCTGCGGCTTGCCCATGATTTGTTCCGGGCACCAATACGCGGGAGTTCCCGATAGCGAATTTCCCGCCGATTCGCGCGCCGTCAGCCGCGCCATTCCAAAGTCCATCAATTTCACGCGATTGTCTTCGGTGATCAGAATGTTTGCCGGCTTGATGTCGCCGTGGATCACGCCTTTGCGATGCGCGGCGGCCAGCGCGGTGGCAACTTCCGCGACCCACGCGCATGCGCGCGGCATCGGTACGCTGCCTTTTTCCAAGATGCGGTCGAGTGGCTGGCCGTTAAGGAATTCCATCACCAGGTACGGCGTGGAAGTAGCTTCCTCGATGCCCATATCGTGCAGCGTGATAATCGAAGGGTGTGAGAGCTGGCCCACTACTCGAGCTTCCTGCAGAAAACGCTGGCGCGCTTCCCCTTCGGCGAATTCCGGCGCCAATAACTTGATGGCCACCAGGCGGCCAATCATGGGGTCGTGAGCCCGCGCGACGCGGCTGTTTGCGCCCTTACCGATAACTTCCAGGATCTCGTAGCGGCCGACTTGCAAGATAGTTTTCCTGTCCAACGCCAGCACCCGACCCGCGCGATTGCGGAGTGGACTCCTGGCGCTCTATAGCACCATCCATTACACGACGGGCCACTGTGCGCTGTAAGGGTACGTCCGTACTACCGGGACGCTACTTTAGGTTGGCGGGAAACGCTCGCGGAAACTGCCGCAGCGGCTGACAAAAGTGTTAGTTGGATTTGGACGGCGATTTGGGCGCTGCTACGATCTGTGTCGGGGACTTGGCGTCCTGCAGCACCGCCAACGCCGGAGCGGAGCTCAGCCGCGCCGGGAAGTCGCGTACGAAAGCCTTCATGGCCGGATGCCAGAAGGCGTTGAATCCGAAATTGTACATTTCGCGCATGGCCTGTTCCGCCGGCCATTTCTGCGCGCTCATCCGGTAGGTGGCGATGAACACGCCGGTGCGATCTTCTCCCAGCAGGCAGTGCACAAATATTTTTTGCGGCTGGCCATTTGGCGAGGTAACCGTTTGTCCGGCAGCTTGCGGTGTGCTGCTGCGCACGAGCGAAAGAAATTGCACTACTTCTTCATTCGTGGGCGCCGCAAATCCGGCTATCGGGATGTGCACGAAATGCATGCCCAGGCGCTCCGCCTCTTTTCTCTCCCAATCCGACTTGCCGCGGTCTTCCGCGCGCAGATCCACAATGGTGGTGATTCCCAACTTTTTCAATTCTTCCAGTCCCTGCGCATTGGGTTGTGCGCCGCGATAGAGCCACTCATTAACTTTTCCCGGGTTCGGCACGCCGCGAATTTTTAATTTGTCGCCGTAGGCCGAGGACATCACCGACGGCGTAATCAACTGCCCGGAGTCTTTTTGCGCGCGGGAATGTGGCGCAAAAAATAAAATAAGAAAGGCAATCAGAAAAAAACGAGGCCGGTTCATATGAATTTGGATGCGTAGCGCCCTTTAAAGGGTGGTGTTCAACATAATCTGAAATTTGGCCGTAACCAGCATAAAAATTTTCTTACTTTTCTAAGTGTCTGAGTCGTTTGGTGATACCGAATACGTACCACTACTTATAGACAGTTTAATCACAGTCACCATAACATTTTGCGACTTTTTCCTTTCCGCCTGCTATTTTTGCTTGACAGTTATTTCGCGCGGGCCGATACTGCGAATCCAGATTCGGGGGACGTGCTTTCCCCAGACGAGCCAGTCGAGGGTCACCACGGCGCGTTTGGAGTAGGACGCAACCAAGCCGGGTTCACAGCTAAAAAACCGAGCGCGAAGTCTCAGCTACGCGCCCGCATTTGAGGCGCAATACGTGCCGCTGGCGCAAATTTCCAGCCGCCGGGCAGAGCATTCGCGTTTCACGCTACTTTTACCACGGCGTCCGGCCTGCGGCGAACAACCGCAGGGAGTAAATCAAAAGTTCCTGCCAAAGGAGCTTTGAAGCGTGGAGGAATTGATGGCCACTGTAAAGACCGCACTGAACGGCAAATCACTGGAGACCGGTGTGTCGCCGAAAAAGAATCCTGCCACTGGCGGGGGGCTGTTCTTTCAGCGCTACTTTACCGATGGCAAGAAATCGCCCTTCGACCTGGTCGAATGGGAAAAGCGCACCGCGTTGATTGGCAACGAAAAGGGCGTCACCATTTTTCGCCAGGAAGGCGTGGAAGTTCCCAAGAGCTGGTCGCAGACCGCCACCAACATCGTCACCAGTAAGTATTTTCATGGCAAGCCCGGTTCACCGGAGCGTGAAGGCTCGGTGCGCCAACTGATCGCTCGCGTGGTCAACACCATTGTGCGCTGGGGAGAAGAAGGCGGCTATTTTGCCGATGACGCTTCGCGCGACGCCTTCCGCGATGAGCTCACGCATCTGCTCGTCGAGCAGAAAATGGCATTCAACTCGCCGGTATGGTTCAACGTGGGCGTGCAAGCTCATCCGCAATGCTCCGCGTGCTTCATCAATTCTGTAAAAGACACCATGGAATCCATCATGGGCCTCACGCGCACGGAAGGCATGCTCTTCAAGTGGGGCTCCGGAACTGGCACAAATTTCTCCAGCTTGCGCGGCAGCAAAGAAACTCTCTCGGGCGGCGGCATCGCTTCCGGGCCAGTCAGCTTCATGAAGGGTTTCGACGCTTTCGCGGGCGTTATCAAGAGCGGCGGCAAGACCCGCCGCGCCGCCAAGATGGTTATTCTCAACGTGGAGCACCCGGACATCGTGGAATTCATCGAGTGCAAGCGCAAGGAAGAGCGCAAAGCGCACGTGCTCATCGAGCAGGGCTACGACTCCGCCATAGACGGCGACGCTTACAGCTCCATCTTTTTCCAGAATGCCAATCACTCCGTGCGCGTCACCGACGATTTCATGCGCGCCGCCGCGGAAGACAAAGACTGGTGGACTAAGAATGTCATTGATGGCCAGCCGTGCGAGAAACTTCGCGCGCGCGATCTGCTCTTCAAAATTTCAGACTCCACCTGGCACTGCGGCGATCCCGGCATGCAATACGACACCACCGTGAATCGCTGGCACACCTCAAAAAATACCGCGCGCATCAACGCTTCGAATCCCTGCAGCGAGTACATGTTCCTCGACGACACCGCCTGCAACCTGGCCTCGCTCAACTTGATGAAGTTCGTGAATTCCGGCGGCCAGTTCGATGTCCCCGCGTTCAAGCAGGCCGTGGACGTCACCATCACCGCGCAGGAAATCCTGGTGGATAACGCCAGCTATCCGACGCCGCAGATCGCGGAGAACTCGCACAATTTCCGCCCGCTCGGTCTGGGCTACGCCAATCTTGGCGCGCTGCTCATGTCCATGGCGCTGCCTTATGACTCCGACGAGGGACGCGACGTTGCCGGCGCCGTCACCGCGCTCATGTGCGGCGAAGCCTATGCGCAATCCGCGCGCGTGGCCGAGAGCATGGGAACGTTCCCCGGCTATTCCGTGAATCGCGAACCGATGCTTGATGTAATCCGTATGCATCGTGACGCTATGCGCGGCATTAAGCCTGACCACGTGCAAACGGAACTGTTCCTGGCGGCGCAGGAATCGTGGGACACCGCGCTCACTCACGGTGAAAAAGTCGGCTACAAAAACGCCCAGGTAACGGTGCTCGCGCCTACCGGCACCATCGGCTTCATGATGGATTGCGACACCACCGGAATCGAGCCGGATCTCGCGCTCGTGAAATACAAGAAACTCGTCGGCGGCGGACTGATCAAAATCGTCAACAACACCGTGCCCGAAGCGTTGATGCGCCTGGGCTACTCTCCCGAGCAGATGAGCGAAATCGTTACGCACATTGACCAGAACGGCAAAATCGAGGGCGCCCCGCATTTGAAGCCCGAGGATTTGCCGGTGTTTGATTGCTCGCTCGCGCCCGCAGGTGGGGGCCGTTCCATCGCCTGGACCGGACACGTGCGCATGATGGCGGCCGCGCAGCCGTTCCTCTCTGGCGCCATTTCGAAAACCATCAACATGCCCGAAGAGTCCACCGTCGAAGACGTGATGGACGCCTACATTGAGTCCTGGAAGCTGGGTCTCAAAGCCGTAGCCATCTATCGCGACAACTCCAAACGCTCGCAACCGTTGTCGGCGGCCGGCCAGAAGAAAGAAGAAAAGAAATCTGAAGCCAGTCCGGCGGTGGAAGCGGTGGCCGCGATGCAGCAGGAACTATTCGGCCGCAATCAACGCGAAAAAATGCCTGCGGAGCGCGCCTCCGTCACGCACAAGTTCAGCATCGGCGGCCACGAAGGCTACATCACCGTAGGCATGTACGAAGACGGGCGCCCCGGTGAAATATTCATCAAGATGTCCAAGGAAGGCTCCACGCTGTCGGGAATCATGGACGGTCTGGCGCTCACGGTTTCCATCGGCTTGCAATACGGCGTGCCGCTGAAAGTTTACGTGGACAAGTTGCTCAACACGCGTTTTGAGCCCTCGGGGATCACCGCAAATCCCAAGATTCGCTTCGTCTCCAGCGTGCTCGACTACATCGCGCGCTGGCTGGGTGGCCGATTTATTTCCGCGGATTATCTGAAGCTCAACGGCGCGGCCATGCCGGAAACCGCTTCGGCCGGTGTAGCGGCGACTCTCGCAACTTCTCCAGCCGTGGTTGCCCAAGCCCTGGCGGCGTTGCCGATTTCCAGCGCCTCCTCAAAGCCGAGCAATGCTCACGAAGGCGCGCCCACCTGTTCCGAGTGCGGCATGCTCATGGTTCCTAACGGCGCCTGCTACAAGTGCGAGAACTGCGGCAGCACCAGTGGCTGCAGCTGATTACGTTTCATAATATCGGGGTGCTCGGCGAATGAGCGGTTTCCCTCTGGGATGGGAACACGATGGCCAGTCCGCTGCCGCCCAACCGTCCCCGGGAAAATGCTCTTCGCTGCATCCTGATTCTAGTTCCGTTGCGGATGCGTCCCCGAGTTATGCCGACGCGCAATTATCCGCGCCCATCGCGGTGCACGATCCTCCTGCGCCTTCTACTTCGCGCGGATTCATAAATATCATCCGCCACGGCGCTGGCTCCTCTGCACTGTACGTCGTTACCTATCGCCGACTCGATCGCGTCGGTGTTATTCCCAAGCCGGTCCTCGCGGAAGGCGCGCGAATGCTCATTGAATTGCTGGAACGGCTTGGCGTAAATCTCGAGCTTCGCGAAGTTCGCGACGCCCTGGAAGATATCCTGCGCCTGGGTTCCGCCAACATTCCGGGCCTGTGGCTCAGCGACGAACAAATGGCGGAAAAAGGCCTGATCGAAGACTGATCCGCGTTGAATTTTGAGAAATGCGCAGGTTCGAAAGTCATTACTGCGGATGAAAGAGCCGTTGGAAGACAAAGCGATTGAAGCAGCACCAGCACGAGCTCGCAGCAGGCTGCTGACCACAACTTCCCACACTGGCTTTTTTTATACTTATGCGAAACTTCGATCAGCGCCGGCCCATGCGCGGCCGATGAGAAGTCAACGCTCGGGGCCGCATCCGAAATCGTGGCGCCAGGGGCGGCGGCACATTGCGCAAGGAATCGCCGCAACAGGGGCATCGTCCCACATGCGTGGTTGCCG
>JBBRPU010000196.1:0-6458 GCA_038227545.1 Candidatus Acidiferrales bacterium | reverse complement strand
GAAGTCACCGCGCGCGTCTCCGTGGAACAAGCTTCCATTGTCGGCTGGGATCGCTACGTCGGCTTCAAGGGAAAAATTATCGGCATGCACACGTTTGGCGCGTCCGCGCCGCTCAAGGAATTGCAGAAAAAATTCGGCTTCCAACCCGAAGCGGTAGTCGCGGCGGTAAAAGAAGTCCTCGGAAAGTGAGCGGCGATGAAAATTGTCATCGGTTCTGACCACGCGGGCTTCCAGCTCAAAGTCGCCATGGGCGATTTGCTCCGCTCTCTCGGCCAGGAAGTTCAGGACGTCGGCGCCTTTAACGAAAATCCCTCCGACTATCCGGATTTCGCCGAAGCTGTCGGCCGCGCCGTACTCGATGGCAAAGCCGAACGCGGCGTGCTCATCTGTGGCAGCGGCGTAGGCGCCAGCGTTGCCGCCAATAAACTCACCGGCATACGCGCTGCGGTCTGCCATGACACTTACTCCGCCCATCAGGGTGTCGAGCATGACGACATGAACGTGCTGGTGCTGGGCTCGCGCATCGTCGGCGTGAAGCTTGCCGAAGACCTGGTAAAAGCATTTCTCGCCGCAAAATTCACAAATGAAGACCGTCACGTGCGCCGTCTCAATAAAATTAAAGCCCTGGAAGCGAAATTCGCAGCCACCGGCGCCGCAAGATAATTCCCGCCGCTGCGCGCAGTTCGTCACCGGCGTACAATAAGATTGAAACCAGAAGGAGATTTACCATGACTACATCAGCAAGAATCACCGACCCCGAACTCAGCGAAAGCGGCAAGAACCCACTGAAGGGCCTGCTCGACTTCGGCCAGTCCCCCTGGATGGACTACATTCGCAGGGACCTCCTCACCGGCGGCGAGCTGAAGAAATTGATCCACGAAGACGGCCTGCGCGGCATGACCTCCAATCCCTCCATCTTCGCCAAAGCCATTTCCGGCAGCAAAGATTACTCCGACATCCTGGATTCGCCGGATGCCAAGGGTCTAAACGCCACGCAGCTGTACGAAAAAATTGCCGTTCGCGATGTGCAGGATGCCGCCGACCTTTTCCGCCCGGTGTACGACGAAAGCCGCCACCGCGATGGCTACGTCAGCCTGGAAGTTTCTCCCACCCTCGCGCTCGAAATGCAAAAAACCCTCGATGAAGCGCGCCGCCTCTGGAAAATGGTCAGCCGCCCCAACGTCATGATTAAAGTTCCCGGCACCAAAGAATGCCTCCCCGCCATCCGCCAGCTCCTCGAAGAAGGCATCAACATCAACATCACCCTGCTCTTCGCACAGTCCGCTTACGAAAAAGTAGCCGAGGCCTACATCGCCGCACTCGAAGCGCGTGCCGCCAAAGGTCAGGACCTCGCGCACATCGCCAGCGTTGCCAGTTTTTTTGTCAGCCGCATTGATACTCTGGCCGACAGCCTCATTGACGAAAAACTGAAAACCGCCAGCGACCAGCAGCAAAAAGACTTGCTCAATTCCCTGAAGGGCAAAATCGCCATCGCCAATGCCAAAGTTACTTACAAAAAATATCAGGAGCTTTTCAGCGGTCCGCGCTGGCAAGCCCTTGCCGCCAAAGGCGCGCAAACGCAGCGCCTCCTGTGGGCCAGCACCAGCACAAAAAATAAAGCCTATCGTGACGTAATTTACGTCGAAGAGTTAATCGGCGCGGATACCGTGGACACGATCCCTCCAGCCACCTTCGACGCTTTTCGCGATCATGGCAAATTGCGCCCCAGCCTCACCGAAAACGTGGACGACGCCGTGAAAACCATGTCCGGCCTGGAAAAAGCCGGCGTCTCCATGAAAGAAATCACCGACAAACTGCTCACCGATGGCATCAAGCTTTTTGCCGATGCCTTCACCGAGCTCCTTGAAGCCACCGGCAAGTCCGCTGGGGTTCGCGCGTGAGCGTAAATCGGCAGACGTACAAGCTGCCGGATAATTTCTCCGGCCCCTTTGCGGCGGCGCGCGCCGATTGGAAAAATAACGACAAGGTGCGCCGCCTTTGGCAGCGTGACGCCAAGCTCTGGACCGGCACCGACGAAGATAAATGGCTCGGCTGGCTGGGCATCACCGAAGAGCAGCTCGCACATATTTCCGCGCTGCAGGAAATTGCCGCCGACATCAAACAAGCCGGCTTCAAGCACGCTTTGCTTCTCGGCATGGGCGGCTCCAGCCTGTGCCCGGAAGTTTTGCGCATGACGTTTGGCAAAATCGAAGGCTTCCCCGAGCTGCACGTTCTCGACTCCACCGATCCCGCGCAAATCAAAGCCACCGAAGCCAAGGTGGACCTCTCCAGCACCATCTGCATCGTTTCGAGTAAGTCCGGCAGCACCCTCGAACCCAATATCTACAAACAATATTTTTTCGAGCGTGTAAAAGAAAAAGTTGGCGAAGCGGAAGTCGGTAATCGCTTCATCGCTGTCACCGATCCCGGCTCCAAAATGCAGGAAGTCGCCGAGCGCGATAAATTTCGCAAAATTTTCAAAGGCGTGCCCAGCATCGGCGGCCGCTACTCCGCGCTTTCCAATTTCGGCATGGTCCCCGCAGCGGTCATGGGCATGGATGTTTCTAAATTCCTGAACAACACCGCCGAAATGGTCAAAGCCTGCGGCGCTGCCGTCGCCGCCGACAACAATCCTGGCGCAGTGCTCGGCATGCTTCTGGGAGTCGCCGCCAATCTTGGCCGCGACAAGCTCACCATCGCCGCCTCACCAGAAATTGCCGATCTCGGCGCCTGGCTCGAACAATTGATCGCCGAGTCCACCGGCAAGCTTGGCAAAGGCATCATCCCGGTTGACCGTGAGCCGCTTGCCAAACCGGACACCTACGGAAACGATCGCGTCTTCGCCTATCTCCGCCTGCAAACCACCGCGAATAAATCTCAGGATGCCGCGGTGGACGCTCTCGAAGCCGCGGGCCACCCCGTCGTCCGCATCAGCGTGGATAACATTTACAATCTCGGCCAGGAATTCTTCCGTTGGGAAATTGCCACCGCCGTCGCCGGCTCCATCCTCGGCATCAACGCTTTCAACCAGCCCGATGTCGAAGCCAGCAAAATCGAAACCAAAAAGTTGACCAGCGAATACGAAAATTCCGGAAAGCTCCCGGACGAAACTCCCTTCTTCGACGGCGACGGAATCAAGCTCTACGCCGACGAAAAAAATACCGCCGCGCTGAAAGGGAAACCACGCCTCGCGGAAGTTTTGAAAGCTCACCTCGGGCGCCTGCACCCCGGCGATTATTTCGCGGTCCTCGGCTACATCACCATGAACGAAACCCACGACAAAGCTCTTCAAGCCATCCGCCTCGCCGTACGCGACAAGAAAAAAGTCGCCACCGTTCTCGGCTTCGGCCCGCGCTTCTTGCATTCCACCGGCCAGGCCTACAAGGGGGGACCCAACAGCGGCGTGTTTCTCCAGATCACTTGCGATGACGCCGTGGATCTTCCCGTCCCTGGACAGAAATATTCTTTTGGCACCGTAAAAGCCGCTCAGGCCCGCGGCGATTTCGCCGTCCTCAACGAACGTGGTCGCCGCGCCTTGCGCGTGCATCTCGGCAAGGACGTCTCCGCAGGCCTGGACACGCTGGCCAAAGCGGTGAAACAAGCCATTGCATAAATTATCGTCGTAAACTTTCAGGCAATCATCGCGGAGGATGTGCACATGCAGCTGGGCATGATCGGGCTAGGCAGAATGGGCGCTAACATGGTGCGCCGCCTTCAGAAAAACGGCCATCAGTGCGTGGTCTACGACCGCAGCCCCGATTCCGTAAAGCAACTTTCCAGCGAAGGCGCCACCGGCAGCAATTCCCTCGACGAATTCATCAAAAAACTGGAAAAGCCTCGCGCCATTTGGCTCATGGTTCCTGCGGGCGTCGTGGACGCCACGCTTCACGACCTGGTCCCCAAGCTTGAAAGCGGCGACATCCTCATTGACGGTGGAAATTCCTATTACATTGACGACATTCGCCGCGCCAAAGAATTATCCGCCAAGGGAATTCACTACGTGGACGTCGGCACCAGCGGCGGCGTGTGGGGCCTAGAGCGCGGCTACTGCCAGATGATTGGCGGCGAAAATGACATCGTCAAGCGCCTCGATCCCATTTTCAAAACGCTCGCTCCCGGCCGTGGAAATATTGATCGCACCCCCGGCCGCGAAAAAGCCACCGGCACCGCCGAAGAGGGCTATCTGCACTGCGGCCCCTCCGGCGCCGGCCATTTCGTGAAAATGGTTCACAACGGTATCGAATATGGACTGATGGCCGCGTACGCCGAAGGCTTGAACATCCTGAAGCACGCCAACGCCGGAAAAACTCATCGCGAATCGGACGCCGAAACCGCGCCGCTGCGTGATCCCGCTCACTACCAGTACGATTTCAATCTCGCCGACGTCACCGAAGTTTGGCGCCGCGGCAGTGTGGTCGCTTCCTGGCTACTCGATCTCACCGCCATTTCGCTGCTCGACAAACCCAATCTCGAAGGCTTCTCCGGCCGCGTTTCCGATTCCGGCGAAGGCCGCTGGACCATCGTCGCCGCCATCGAGTCCACCACCCCAGCTCCCGTCTTGAGCGCCGCGCTGTATCAGCGTTTCTCCTCGCAGGGTGAAGACGATTTCGCCGGCAAAATTCTCTCCGCCATGCGTTTCCAATTTGGCGGGCACGTGGAAAAGAAATCCGGGCAGTAATTTTTCGCGATCAGGTTTTCATCGCCACTAAAGGCAGGCCTCGTTCATGAGTTTGAATCATTCGGATCCCCACCCCGTCGGCGAACCTTGCGTCATGGTGATTTTCGGCGCGACCGGCGACCTCACCAAGCGCAAGTTGCTTCCCGCCCTCTGCAATCTGGCCGCCGATGGCCTGCTCTCCAAGGAATTCGCCATCATCGGCTTTGCCACCAACGATTTCACCACCGAAACATTTCGCAAAATGTTGACGGATGAAATTCCCAAATATTCCGGCTCCCCCATTGATCCGAAACTCTGGAGCTGGTTCACCGAGCGCATCTACTACATCAAAGCCGATTTTGCCGATGCTCAGGCCTACCAGCGCCTCAAAGAACAAATCGAGCAAGCCGACAAGCAGCACAACACTCAGGGCAACAAATTTTTCTACCTCGCTGTCGCCCCCCGGTTTTTCTCTCCCATCGTCAAGCAACTCGGCGACGCCGGTCTCACCAAAGAAGAATCCGGCCACTGGGCTCGAGTAATTGTCGAAAAACCCTTCGGCCACGATCTCGAATCTGCCAAACAGCTCAACCAGGACCTCAAGCAAGTCCTCACCGAAAACCAGATTTACCGCATTGATCATTATCTCGGCAAAGAAACCGTTCAGAACGTCATGGTCTTTCGTTTTTCAAACAACATCATTGAGCCGCTCTGGAATCGCAATTACGTGGACCACGTGCAGATTACCGCCGCAGAAACGGTTGGCGTGGAGCATCGCGGCGGATTTTACGAAACCGCCGGCGCCCTCCGCGACATGGTGCCCAATCATCTATTCCAGTTGCTCACCATGACCGCCATGGAGCCGCCCATTTCTTTCGATGCCGACGAGGTGCGCAACAAACAGGCCGAAGTTCTTCACGCCATCCAGCCCCTCAGCCCCGAAGAAGTTCTCTCCTGCATGGTGCGCGGCCAATATGCGGACGGCACCATCGCCGCTCAACGCGTTCCCGGCTATCGCAGTGAGCCCGATGTGTCGCCCACCTCCAACACCGAAACTTTTGTCGCCCTCAAACTGCAAATTGATAATTGGCGCTGGGCGGGCGTTCCTTTCTATCTGCGCACCGGAAAACGCCTCGCAGTACGCGAAACCGAAATCGTCATTCAATTTCGTCGCACACCCTTCGTTCTTTTCCGTAACACCACCGTGCGCAATCTGGAAACCAACCGCCTCGTGATTCATATTCAGCCCGACGAAGGCATCTCTCTGAGCTTCGGCGCAAAAGTTCCCGGCTCCGTAATGAAGCTCGGCCTCGTAAATATGGATTTCGATTACTCCACTTATTTTGGCTCGGAACACAGCACCGGCTACGAGCGCTTGTTGCGCGATTGCATGGTCGGCGACGCCACATTGTTTCAACGCGCCGACATGGTCGAGGCCGGGTGGAACGTCATCCAGCCTATTCTCGACGTCTGGCACGCCTTGCCCGCGCGCGATTTTCCCAATTACGCTGCTGGCTCCTGGGGGCCGCCCGAGGCTGCCGAGCTCATGGAACGCGATGGCCGCGAGTGGCGCAATCCCGACGAGGATGGCCTCCTCAAGCGCAGCCATCCCACCGTTGCTGACGGTGTCGGGATTTCGTAATGCCCGCGCAGGCAAAACGCGAAGTTCGCATCTTGAAAGACGGCGCTGCCATCGCGCAGCTCGCCGCGGAAAAATTTGTCCAGTTCGCGCAAGCCGCCGTGAATCGCAGCGGAACCTTCAGCGTCGCTCTCGCGGGAGGCTCCACGCCTAAATTGCTCT
>JBBRPU010000195.1:0-6501 GCA_038227545.1 Candidatus Acidiferrales bacterium | reverse complement strand
GAGGCCCCTTGCAAACGCCTTTCCGCGAGCCGCGAATTTCAACCCTTGTGAGCCACGGCCTCAGTCGTTACGCGGTGCCGGAATTCGAACATGAGTGCAAGTCGGCGTTGAGTATAGGCGCCGCCAACCAACTTTCCAAGCCACCCGAGAGGAAATTCATACTCCACGCGGTCTTCGAGCCAACTACTGTTTGCGCCGTCGGAAGTGAACAGATGGGTGTGCTCCCAGCGGCGGAAAGGACCTGAAATCATGACGTCGCGAAACATGCGGCCCGGTTCGCAGGCGGTGTGCTCGGCGGTCCAGACCTGGGTTATCGGGCCGACGCGCACACGAATTTTCACACGCGATCCAAGCTGATCTATTCCTCCGGTTTGCTCGATGACCCGAGCGTTTTCCCACGGAGGCGTGAGCCGCGTCAGCGCATCAGGCTTCGCATGCCAGGCGTAAACGGCCTCGGCGGAAGCGGGCATGGAACTGCGATGTACGAAAAGTTCGCTCATGGAAGAACGAACCAATGATAACGGATAGGAATGATGCTAAGGCGCGGCGAATGATTAAATGAACGACCTTCAGCGGCGGGCGAGCTTGGCCGCTTCGTGGCTGGAGCGCTCCAGAAGATCCGATTGCAGAAATTTTTTCGCTGCGGAATCGTTTTTCAAATAAGCATCCCAAAAGGCCAGCGATGCGGAATTGGTATAACCCAAAATAGCTGCCGCCTGCGAAGAGCGCGCAGCCCCCAGCGATTCATCGGTGATAAATGACATGTGATTGGCGCCCTGAATGAACACTTCAAATTTATCGCCGGCGGGACTGCGATCGAAGGGCGTTTTGTGCCATGCGGCATTCGCACGCGGGCCCAGATTATCCAGCGAGCCAGTTATCCCCATAAACGGCAAATTCATTTTCTCGAACGAGTTCGTAGACAAACCGAATTGCCCGGGGCCCTGCGGCGAAAGACAAAGCACGGCGCGCGCCCGAGCGTCGGCAAAACTGCTGCTGACTCGGCCCGGAAGATCCACGAGCGCACCGCCTACCGCTTCCGCAGTGTAAGCGCCCATGGAATGCCCGGCGACGCCGATACGGTTTGCATCGATTTTGCCGCTCAGGCCGACAACACGTTTCTGCAATTCCGGCAACGAATCGAGTAAAAAAGAAATATCCCGCGGACGGCTTTCCCACAGTGCAGGAGTTTTAAGGGCTTGGCGGACCGCTTCAGGAAAACGCAACACTTCGTCGTCGCCACTGGGCCGCTCTGCGACGGAATCATCGTGCGTCGGTTGCAGCGTGATGTACCCGTACGTTGCCCAGTGACGCGTCAGCGCATCGCAACAATTCCGCGAGCCGCCCGCACCATGAGAAAACACGATCACCGGATATTCGCCCGCCGCTACCGGATAAAACACTCGCACATGCAAATCTTTATTGCGCTTGGCGTCGTGCAGAACGATGCCGGAAATTTCGCTGACCGCGAGCGGCCCGGTTTCCATTTTGTAACCGTCTGCGGATTCCTCCGAAATCGAGGCTTTGGAGTCACGGAGTGGCGCCGCATCCATCGTCGGCAGTTCCGTAACGCTTGAAGATCGCGCCTGAGCTACCGTCCCGGTAGCGAGAGCCGCCGCCGGAGCTGAAAAACCGGAGCCGCCCGACTGACGAGTGATGACAAACGCGGCAATCATGCTGAAGCCGGCGATCACCGCAATATTGGTCAGTCTTTTCTTCATACGGCGTCCGCGCATGCGGTCGCCGGGGACGGGACGCAGGCTTTTCGGGAGACGTTTATAGAATGACTTAGCCAACTGGAACACCTGTTTCTGTTTAACCCGCCGCCATCACGAATGTTGCTGGCGCTTCCGCCGGAAGCTGTGCGCACAAGTTCGCGTGCGTGATCGCCACATTCGCGCGTTCACAGCGCGATCCTGCGGTAAAGAGTCTGGGATTTTCGACGATCAGGTTGGACGGGACTGCCCGAAGTCAAAGTAAGTATACCAAAATTGGCAGCCGGGTTACCGCCGATGTTATCAGCAACCCATGTCTAACTCGGGGGACCGGCTGGCGAATATTTCTTGATGTAATTCTTAACCGAAAATTTACGTGCGGTATTTTCGGAACTCATGTAGCGAACTTTACCAAAGATGGGCCGAACCGGACCCCAGGGGCGATCATAACGACCCAAGCACCAGAAAATGCCACTGTAGGAATTGGGATTACGTCCATCGAGCCCGTATTTGTTATTAAGCTCGATCAGGATCGCAGCAGCGGCCCGCGGAGACGAAGACCATTCCAGTATTTTTTTGCCCCACAACATGCGCATGTAGTTGTGAATGTGCCCTTCGTTCACAAGTTGGCCCTGCGCGGCATTCCACAGTGGATCGTGGGTGTTTCCCGCTTCGAACTGCTTCAAGCTATAGCGTATAGGCCGTTTGTCGGCGGCGTGCTCCTTGAGCGTTTTCAGTGCCCAGGGGGGAAGCGCATCGTAGCGATCGTGATCTTCGCGATGCGCGCTGAAGTTATAGCCGACTTCACGCCAGGTGATCAGCTGATCCAGAAAGTTTTCCGCTGCACCGCTCATATTCCACCAGCCTTCCCGCGCGCCGCTGCTTAGCAGAGCCAACTTTCGCGGCTGCCATTTCTCCTTGCGAGCGACAGCGGCGAAAATTTCGTGCGCGGAAATATGGCCGAAATGGAGATACGGCGACAAATTACTGGTGGCGCATAGCTCCGGCTGATTATGTCTTTCGCTATAGCGAGACAATTTAGTTTTTGAAAACGCAACCATGCGCGCTGAAGCCGCGCTATGTCCACCGCGCATCTCCGCCGGCTGCACAGAATGATCAATAGGCAGAAAATCCAACGAACCGGGTCTTCTCTCAAGCAAGGTCTTGGACGCCGTAGGCCAGCGAGAAACAATTGTTTCGGATAGCCGAGGCGGCTTGGGGAAGTTTGCAAGCTCAACCGCGTTGAGTGGTTTAGCGAGAGGGAATTCCTGTAGATGAGCAGGCAAAACTTTTTGCAGATAGCGCCGGAAATCGAATGCGCGAATGTAAGTATGATCGGCCGCGCGCAAGGGAAGCAGCCCGTTAGAATCCACCGCTTCGAGCCTGACCGCCAATTTTCTCGCTGCCGCCGAAACCATGCGTGGCAGAAAGAAGCACGGAAATTCGTCGGTAACGACCACGCAAGCCTCGGCAGCCAGCGCTTCCAGCAGTCCTTTGCCCGCGCCAGCCACCGGCTCGACGTAAGGGTAATAAGCCAGCCGTAGTTTGGCTGAAATCGCCGCGTTATCCGCCATGCCGTCCATAACGAAGCGGTGCAACCGGTCACTGGCCCACTGGTAGCCGCAACGCAACGCCTCAAGAATGACGAGCGGTTTACGAAGCGCGCGACAATGTTCCAGGGCGCGATCAAGCGAAAAATTGTAAGACAGGCGGCGATTGGCGATCATCCAATACAACACGTAGCGGTTTTGATCAAAAATCGGGGCTTGATTACAATTTCGAATACGGATCGCGGGAACCAATGTTGGTGGCGTCCTCTTATCGGGAAAGCATAGCCAGCATACCGGACGATAGCACCCGAGCAAAACACCGAGCCCTTGACATTTTCTGGGACCGGGCTATCGTCGGCGTTCGGCTTTCCGAATGGGAGATGAAGCTCAATGCGTAAGGTATCCGGATTTTTTCTGCTGCTGATCTGTTTTCTTCTTCTGGTATCGCAAGTACACGCCCAAGCACAAAAGCCTGAAGCCAAAACGGTGGTGATAAAAGCCGCGCGGCTATTTGATGGCAAGAGCGCCGCGCTGGTGACACCTGGGATTGTCGTCGTCGCCAACGGAAAAATTGTCGCCGCCGGCGCCAACGCCGCCGCCCCTGCCGGCGCGGAAGTGATTGATCTGGGAGACGCCACGCTCCTGCCGGGTTTCATTGATGCCCACACGCACCTGACCATGATGAACACCACCGACTACAAACAGGCGGCGCTGGATTCGCTGCAGAAGACCGTTGCGGAACAGACCCTCGATGCCATCGCCAACGCCAAAATTACGCTCATGGCGGGGTTCACCACCGTGCGGGACGTGGGCTCACATGACTACATTGATGTGGGTCTGCGCAACGGGATTCGAAATGGCAAAGTGCCAGGCCCGCGCATGCTGGTTTCCGTGCACGCCATTGGAGCTACAGGCGGCCACTGCGATGAAACGGGGTACCGCTCCGGCGCTTTTGGAAAAGAAACCGGCCCGGAAGTTGGCGTCGCCAACGGCGCCGATCAAGTGCGCTACGCCGTACGCCTGGCGCACAAATATGGAGCGGACGTTATCAAGACTTGCGCGTCCGGCGGCGTTCTATCGCTCGCCGACGATGTGGATACCCCGCAGTTGACGCAGGACGAAATGAACGCGCTGATTGATGAAGCGCACGCGCTGCGCCGCAAAGTGGCGGCGCATGCGCATGGCGCCGAAGCTGCCAAGCGCGCCATACGCGCTGGCGTGGACTCCATCGAGCACGGCTCCTTTCTGGATGATGAAGCACTCGACATGATGAAGCAGCACGGGACGTACTACGTGCCGACGCTGATGGCTTTGCAGGGTCTGTCGGAACAAATGGACGCCGGCATGTACATTCCACCCGCCATTCGAGCCAAAGCGGAGCTGGCTATGGCCTCGGTGCACAAAACTTTTCAAAAAGCTTTGGCCAAGGGCGTAAAAATTGGTCTCGGCACGGATGCCGCGGTTTACCCGCACGGACGCAACGGCGAGGAATTTCACCAGATGGTGGA
Source organism: Candidatus Acidiferrales bacterium (assembly GCA_038227545.1). Lineage (GTDB taxonomy): Bacteria > Acidobacteriota > Terriglobia > Acidiferrales > UBA7541 > Acidiferrum. The sequence goes on along the minus strand of JBBRPU010000195.1, from coordinate 1,728 downwards.
CCTGGGCATGAAGCCCTTGGATGCGCTGAGAGCTGGCACCTCCGCCGACGCGGAATTGCTGGGGCTAGCCGATAAAATCGGTTCGCTGGAGAACGGAAAGTTCGCGGACATCGTCGCGGTGCCGGGGAATCCGCTGCAGGATATTCGGCAGACCGAACATGTCTTTTTTGTGATGAAAGAAGGCGTGGTTTACAAGAACGAGCGAACCGCGGCCCGGTAAACCGTTCCTACTGCTGACAGTGCCGACTAACTCCGAATGACAGTTTCTTCTCGCGCGGAACAAGCTCTCGATACGACCGTAAATTCGAAACGCATCTGGCTGCTTGCGCTGGTTATTTCTCTGGCTACCGCGTTGGCCATCATTTCTCCATTCTTCTGGAAAGGCAACGCGTCCGGTCATGATTTCTCGTTTCACGCAGCTTCCTGGATAGACGCGGCCGCGCAGTGGCAAGACGGCATTCTGTTGCCACGGTGGACTGAAGGGGCAAATCACGGATTCGGCGAGCCACGATTTATTTTTTATCCGCCGATGTCATGGATGCTGGGGGCGGCACTGAGCTTTTTAGTGCCATGGACCTACGTCCCGGCAGTATTCATTGTTTTCACCCAAACTCTGGCGGGCCTTTCGGCGTTTGCGCTGGCACGTCGTCTGTTCCCGTCGTATCCAGCGCTCCTGTGCGCCGCGGCCTATGCGGCGAATCCGTATGCGCTGCTGATTATTTATATGCGCAGCGATTTTGCGGAACAGTTGGCGATGGCTTTCTTTCCATTGCTGGCGCTGGCCGCGCTTGAAGTATTGGGATTGGTGCTGAATCAGCGCGGCAGCCGATCGCGATCCATTGCGTTTCTCGCATTCATTTTTGCCGCGGTGTGGTTGGCCAACGCGCCGGCGGCAGTTTTGGCCAGCTACAGCCTGGCGACCCTATTTCTATTTTCAGCAATCACCGAAAAGAGTTGGCGGCCTCTGCTACAGGGAGGCGCGGGCTTGGCGCTCGGGCTGGGCCTGGCGGGATTTTATCTGGCGCCGGCAATCCATGAACAGAGTTGGGTGAATATCACGCAAGCGTTAGCGTCCGGACTGCAGCCGTCACAAAATTTTCTTTACTCCGTTATCGCGGATGCGGAGCACAACGCGTTTAATCGTATCGCCTCCAACACCGCAGTACTTATGATCGGGTTGACGGCAATATTCGCAGCGGCAACTTTTCCACGCCGCCGCAAAGAATGTGCGCCACACTTCTCGAAACCGGTGTGGAATCTACTGACACTACTTTTGGCCCTCTCCGCTTTCCTTATGTTGCCCATCAGCAACGTATTCTGGACCGTGTTGCCAAAATTGCGATTTGTGCAGTTTCCCTGGCGCTGGATGTCCATCCTCATAATTCCGCTCGCTTGCTTATTCGCAGCCGCGATGTCCAAAAAGAACCTGCGCTGGTACTGGATCGCCTTATCCACTGGCACCCTTGCGACGGTGTTGGCGGGCACGGCGGCCTGGATGATTGGGCACGCCTGGTGGGATACCGAAGACATTCCGGTACTACTGGAGGCTGTCCGCAACGATGAAGGGTTCGAAGGCGTAGATGAGTACGACCCGGCGGGAGACGACCACTCGGAGCTACCAGAAAAATATCCGCGCATGAAGCTCTTGCGCGATGCGCCCTCATCGAGCGTGATAGCCGGCGCGAGGATTCACGTCGAACATTGGTCCGCGGAAATCAAGGAGATGCG
>JBBRPU010000194.1:0-6541 GCA_038227545.1 Candidatus Acidiferrales bacterium | reverse complement strand
AGGCAGCGAGCCAACGCCGATGTCGTCCATCTGATCGAGAGTGTCCTGGAAATAGCGCGGCCCAGTGGCAACATTCTTTATGGCGCGGAAGGAGAGCAGCGAATAATCCTGCACGCTGGAAACCCAACTCTTCGCGGAGTCGGTTAAGACGTCAACAACCGATAATTTGGGTTCGGGAGTTTCTTCCCTGCCGATTTGAAGTGGAGTGCCTGCCACGATGGCCTTTTTGCCGCTGATGACCTGGCGCAAATGGGCGCGAGGAAAGCGTAACTGCGCGGGTCAGGGGCGTCAAGTGAGACAGATTCGGTTAGAGTACGTACGTCCCCAGACGGAAAAATTGATGAATGAAAAGCAGTTGGCGGCAAAGCTGGACCGCATTGCCCACGGCGGTAAAACTGTGACGGGTACGACGGCGAAAGAGAGACTGAGGGCTGGAAAGAAGCTGCGCGATAAAACGCCGCGCAGCGCTCATGCTCAATGGACGCCGGCAGCGCAGCGCGCTGATCCCGTGGAGTTACTAAGGAAGGCCGATCGCGGGCGGCTATCGGAACTGTTGCCTATCCAACACGCACGCATGAAGCAATCGCCCTTCGCGTTTTTCCGGGGAGCCGCCGCATTGATGGCCGCGGATCTAGCCGGCACTCCCAAAACAGGACTTCGCGTACAGGCGTGCGGCGATTGCCATGTCAGCAATTTCGGCGGTTTCGGTTCGCCGGAGCGACGTCTGTTATTTGACGTCAACGACTTCGATGAGACCTTGCGCGCTCCGTGGGAATGGGACGTCAAGCGCCTCGCAACCAGTATCGTGCTGGTGAGTCGCCAAAACGGTGACGGAGAGCACCGTTGCGCTAAGGCCGTGCGGATCGCCGTGGAGAACTATCGCCAGCACATGAGCGAGTACGCGAGCATGCGCGCGCTGGAGGTGTGGTACTCGCAAATCGAGGCGCTGGCGCTAGTCTCGCGGGCTAAAACGAAGACCGCAAAAAAATACTGGGAACAAATTGAGTTGAAAGCAAAGTCGGAGACGGCTGAGCACGTCTTTCCTAAGATGACCACGGTGGTGAGGGGCGTGCCCCGCATCGTAGACAATCCGCCGCTGATCTATCATCCGCGAGAAAGAAATAAGCTGGCCAAAAGCGTGAAAGAAATGTTCCTGCGCTACCGCTTGACGCTGCCGGAGGAGCGGCGGGTGATCATCGATCGGTATCGCATCGTGGACATCGCGCGTAAGACCGTGGGTGTCGGAAGCGTCGGTACGCGCTGCGCGGTGGTTTTGCTGATGGCGGACCAAGGCGATCCGCTCTTTATGCAATTCAAAGAAGCGCTGCCGTCCGTACTGGAACCGTACGCTGGGAAAAGCCGTTACGCTTTTCACGGTGAACGGGTGGTGACCGGGCAGCGCATGCTGCAGTCCGCCAGCGACATTTTTCTGGGATGGACTCGCGACGACCAGGGTCACGACTACTATTTCCGGCAACTTCGGGATATGAAAATGGCCGTAAATGTCGCGGACATGCCCCGGGAAGACTGGATTGAGTATGTCGGGCTTTGCGGATGGGCGTTGGCACGCGCGCATGCGCGCACCGGAGACCCGGCACAAATCTCCGGCTACCTGGGAGCCAAAGATGTCTTTGACCGGGCCATCGGAAAATTTGCCGCGCGCTATGCCGATCAGACCGAAAAAGACTACGAAGTTTTTCTCAAGGCGATTCGCAACGGTAGAGTCTCCGTGAGCGCGACGGCCAAAAGTTCATAAGCACAGTCAGTCGCAGCGGCTTGACCGTGGCATTGCAGCCGAATAAAATCTACGCCCCATGATCAGTTCCGACTCCCGCATCGGCCAAACGATTTCTCACTATGAAATAACGCGAACCTTGGGCAGCGGCGGCATGGGCGTAGTGTACGAGGCGCAGGACACGCGACTGGGCCGGCGCGTAGCGCTAAAATTCCTGCCGGAGGCGATGGCGCAAGATAGCCAACTCATCGAGCGCTTCCAACGCGAAGCGCGTGCGGCATCGGCGCTGAACCATCCCAACATCTGCACCATCCACGCCATTGAACACGATGGCGGGCAGCACTTCATCGTCATGGAATTGCTGGAAGGACAGACGCTGGGCCAGATGATCACGAACCAGCCGCTGGCAATGGAGAAGTTGCTGCCCATGACCATTCAGATCGCGGATGCGCTGGAATCGGCGCACGCCAAAGGGATCGTGCACCGGGACATCAAGCCCGCGAATCTTTTCGTCAGTGACCGCGGGCAAGTCAAAGTACTCGATTTTGGATTGGCAAAGATCGAGCCGGTAGAGATGTCCTCGGGTTCTTCCAACATGGACACCATGATAGGCGGCGGACTGACTACCGCGGGCGCCGCGGTGGGCACGGTTTTGTACATGTCTCCGGAGCAGGCGCGCGGGCAATTGGTGGATGCACGGACCGATTTGTTTTCGCTGGGAACGGTGATGTATCAGATGGCCAGCGGCAAGATGCCGTTTCAAGGAGACACGTCTGCGTTGATCTTCGATGCAATTTTGAATCGCGATCCGGCCCCGGTGGCCGATGAGAATCCGTCGGTCCCACCAGAGTTTGGGCGCATTCTGTCAAAGCTGCTGGAGAAAGATCGCGCGCTGCGATGCCAGTCGGCGACGGAATTGAAAACGGATCTGACGCGGCTCAAGCGCGATCTCGAATCCGGAAATAAACGCGCAGCGGGCGTCAACGAGAGCAAGAGCGGCGCTGCGAAGGCACCCTCGACGACAAAGTCGGTGGCGGTGCTTTACTTTGAAAATTTGAGCAAGGTGACCGAAGACGAGTATCTGCGCGACGGAATTACCGAAGACATCATCACGGAATTGTCGAAGATTCGCGGGATCAATACCTATTCGCGGCCAACTGTGCTGGCGTTTCGCGACAAGCAGGTGACGCCTGGACAGATCGGGCAGCAACTGAAAGCGGCTTATGTTTTGACCGGGACGCTGCGGCGCGCGGGAACGCGTTTGCGGATCACCACCCAACTGGTAGATACGAGTACGGATTTCCCGCTATGGAGCGAGCGCTACGACCGGGAAATGAAAGACGTGTTCGAGGTGCAGGACGAAATCGCGCGGAAGATCGCGGAAGCGCTGCGCGTGACCCTCTCCCCGCAGGAGTTGGAAGCGCTGTCCATCAAGCCCACGGAAAATTTGCAGGCCTACGATTTGTATTTGCGCGGGAAGCGTTACGCGAGAAGGCAGACTCGGCAAGACCTGGAGTTTGCGCTGCAGATGTTCGAAAACGCGGTAGCCATTGACCCGAGTTTTGCACTGGCGTACGCGGCCTGCGCCAATGCCTGCGCGATGTTTTACTGCAACTACAGCCGCGACCAGGTCTGGGTGGAGCGCGCGCGCAACGCGTCGGGCAAGGCCGTAGCGCTGCGGTGGGACTTGCCCGAAGTGCAGGTCAGCCAGGCGTGGGTGCTGTACGCGACGGACCTACACGCGGAATCCGTGCGCATGGTGCAGCAGGCTATCGAGAGGAAGAAAGACTGCGAGGGCGCGTACTACCTGCTTTGCCGCGCGCTGTTTTCCGCGGGGCGGTACCGGGAAGTCGCGGATGTCGCCGAAGTAGCGCTGGAAGCCAGCGGCGAAGACTACAACGTGTATGTGCCCATATTGAACGCGCTGGGCGCATTGGGAAAAATGGAAGTACGGAAAAATATCCAGATGCGCGCGGTGGCAGCATTTGAAAACCACCTAAAGCAGGTGCCCGAAGACGCTCGGGCGCGCATCCTGGTGGCCGGGTACTACGCGGAATTAAATCGCGTGGACGACGCCATGCGTGAAACCACCATGGCGATGACCTTGCGAGCAAATGAGGCTTCGATTCTGTACAACGCCGCGTGCGTGTTCTGCTCGCTGCAAAAGAAAGCGGAATCGCTGGATGCCTTGCGCAAAGCGTACGAGGCGGGATTCAAAGATCCCAACTGGGCGCGTCGTGACCCGGATCTGGCGCCACTGCTGGGCGAGCCCGAATTCGAACGCATGTTTCCGCCTACGGAAACGACAACTTAGATCCGTATTGTTTATCATACGTAAGTGACTAGACGAATAAAGCTGCCTGATTTTGCCAAATACTTCCGGACAACCTCACGAAGTCCCATTGAGTTTGTATGCAGGGATGCGCCCAATCTTCTGCATGACGTTATATTCCTGCGTAGCTACATCCACGACGCAAGGGTTGAGATCAGCAAAATTCGACGACGAGGGAACATACTGCGAATACCGATGAAGCGCGATCGTTGGGAGCACTACAGCGAGAAGTCTAGAAAACTCGAAAGTATCGCTTCGAACCTGGTCGTTAGTCCCGTATCGGCCCTGAAGTGGGAAGCCAAGGGCGGAATAATGGGGTCGTACCACAAGGGCACATTTTTTATTCGCGACATCTATCTAGGCGAAACTTACTGGGACGGTTCGGAAAAGGCGGAGATTGTCCTTTCTTCATTTGGTACGAAGCCTACGAAGCTCCGAATCACCGTGCGCGAGCCATTCTCTATACGTCTGACAGATGCGCGACGCTAGGTTGTGAATCTCTGAATCCATCCGATCACATCAGATGCAGAAGCAGGTCCCTCCGCTGCGCGTTCGGGATGACATGCTGCAGGGGCCGGGGACCGTGTTCATGGTAATTGTTTGGCGAAGATTTCGAGTGACTGGACGGGGCGCGGTTCGACGGATACACTCCTGAGCTTACTCACGTAAGGCAAATTTTGAATTTTACGAGGCGCTGGACGGCGAATGCTGCATTTTTATACCGCGGGGGAATCGCACGGACAGGCGCTGCTGGCCTTTATTTCGGGGCTGCCCGCTTCCCTGCCGGTGGACGTGGCGTTCATCAATCACGAGCTGCACCGCCGGCAACTGGGTTATGGGCGCGGCGGGCGGCAGAAAATTGAAAAGGATCACGCGGACATTTTCGCCGGGGTGCGCCATGGGAAAACCATCGGCGCGCCGGTGGCTTTGCGAATTGAGAATCGCGACTGGGCTAACTGGGAGCTGAGTTTGCCGGTGGAAGAATCTGCGCAATCCGCGGGGAAAGAAAAAAAACTGGTGGCCCCGCGGCCGGGACACGCCGACCTGGCAGGTTCACAGAAATTCAATTTTCACGACGCGCGGTACGTGCTGGAACGGGCTTCGGCGCGAGAAACGGCGGCGCGCGTGGCGGCGGGAGCCTTCGCAAAACTACTGTTGCGCGAACTGGGTACGGAAATTGCCAGCCATACCCTTCGCGTCGGGCACTTCGCGCTGGAGCGTAAAGCGGCGTGGGAGGAAATTCAGGCCATCAGCGGCGACCTGGAATCCCCGCTGCGCTGTGTGGATGGCGCGGTGCAGGAAAAAATGAAAGCGGAAGTGGATGCCGCGCTGAAAGCGGGAAATACCGTTGGCGGAATTTTTGAAGTGGTGGCGCACAACGTTCCAGTTGGCCTCGGCAGTCACGCACAGTGGAACGAAAAGCTGGACGGGCGGCTGGCGCAGGCGGTGATGAGCATTCAAGCGGTAAAAGCCGTGGAGATCGGCGAGGGCGTGAGCGGTGCAGGCTCCTATGGCAGCGAAGTCCAGGACGAGATTTCGTACGACGCGGCGAAAAAGCGCTTCCAGCGGTCGTCCAATCGCGCTGGCGGAATTGAAGGAGGAATTACCAACGGACAGGACGTGGTCGTGCGCGGCTATTTGAAACCGATCTCGACGCTGCGGCGAGGGCTCGGCACCGCAGACATGGTCACGAAAGAACCGGTGCAGGCGGCCTACGAGCGCTCGGACTGGTGCGTGGTCCCGGCGGCGGGCGTGGCAGGGGAAGCCATGGTGGCCCTTGTGCTGGCAGACGCTTTTCTGCAAAAATTTGGGGGAGACTCGCTGGCGGAGATGCGCCGGAACTTCGATAGCTATGGCCGACAAATTGACGAATTCTGAAGTAGTGACGGAGACGGACGCCGAAGTTTTGCCGGCCGGTCCGGCAGGCGCCGCGCGGAAGATTTATTCCGTCGTGAAGTACGGCGACCCGATCCTGGAGAAACCCACGGCTGCAATCGAAAACTTCGACGAGGAACTAGAAGAACTGACCGAGGACATGTTCGCTTCCATGTACGCGGCGCAGGGAGTGGGGCTGGCGGCTCCACAGATCGGAAAGAATATCCGCCTGACCGTGGTGGACGTGACCGGCGGAAAAAATCCTGAAGCAAAAATTGTGCTGGCCAATCCGGAAATTATTCACGCCGAAGGCGAGAAGCGCGAGGAAGAGGGCTGCCTGTCGCTGCCGGGATTTCGAGGATATGTGGTGCGCCCGCAGTTTGTGACCGTGAGGGCGCAAAATGCCAACGGCGAAACTTTTGAGATTCGCGGCGAGGACTTGCTGGCGTGGGCCTTCTGCCACGAAATCGACCACCTGACTGGCATACTTTTAATCCAGCACCTGAGCATGCTGACACGCGATTTGATCCGGCGCAAAATCAAGAAACTGAGAAAACAAGGCGAGTGGTGAATCGAGTATTTAGCCTTTGCGCGTAGTT
>JBBRPU010000193.1:0-6587 GCA_038227545.1 Candidatus Acidiferrales bacterium | reverse complement strand
TGCCCATGGACCCCAATTAATTTTAGAAGCTTTTCAGAGTCAGAAAGGAACTGTGTATGGCTGCCAAAGAATCAAAAGAAAAAATTCTCGTCATTGATGACGAGCCGAGCATCCGCAAGTATTTGCAAACGCTTCTGGAAGTGGATGGCTTCGACGTCCAGGCGGTAAGTTCCGGCCGGGAAGCCATTGAAAAAATAACCGCCGGGGAGCGTCCCGACTTCATCATTCTTGACGTGCTGATGCCGGAGTTGAATGGCATCGAGACGCTCAAAGAGTTGATGCAGATTGATCGCGGCCTGAACGTCATCATGCTCTCGTGCTCTAACGAAGTCGGTACCGTCGTGGAAGCCATCCGCATTGGCGCTCATGATTATCTGACCAAGCCGTTTGAGAAAACTGAGCTGGACGCCGCCATGCTTAAGTCGCGCCAGAAAAAAGAACTGGTGACTGAAAATCTTGCCCTGCGCGATTATTGCGAACAGATCACCGAAGACATCAGCTTTCTGGCCGCCAGTCCGCAGATGGTGCGCATCCGACAGCAGATTTTGCAGATTGCTCCGGTGGACGTTCCCGTTTTTATTTGTGGCGAAAGCGGCGTCGGCAAAGAAGTAGTGGCGCGCATGATTCATTTGCGCTCCAAGCGGCGCAGCCAGCCTTTCATCAAAGTGAATTGCGCCGCGCTTCCCGGGGAATTGCTGGAGTCGGAGCTTTTCGGCTTCGAACAGGGCGCTTTCACCGGCGCGGTCCGAGCCAAGCCCGGCAAGTTTGAATTGGCTAACAAGGGAACAATCTTTCTCGATGAGATCGCGGAAATGACCACGCACCTGCAGGCGAAGTTGCTGCACGTTCTGCAGGATCACCAGTACTCGCGTCTCGGCGGCCGCCATCTGGTGGATACCGACGTGCGCGTTCTGGCCGCCACCAACGTGGATGTGCAGGAGGCCATGAAAACCGGAAGGTTTCGCGAAGACCTCTATTACCGCCTGAATGTGCTCTCCATCAATGTACCGCCGCTGCGTGAGCGGACCTCCGAGATTCCGCTGTTGTTCCGCCACTTCCTGCAGAAGTACAGCGAGAAATTTGGCAAGACCCCGCAGGGTCCTTCGAAATATCTTCTCGACGCTGCGGTAAATTACCCGTGGCCGGGTAATTTGCGTGAACTGGAAAATTTCGTGAAGCGTTACGTCATCCTTGAAGATGACGAAGGCAGCTTGCGCGAGCTCGTGGAAATGTCCTCCGCCCGCCAACGCACTTCTCCTCGTGCAGAGCCCCCTGTGCATCGCGAGCCGCAGGGCTTAAAAGCGCTGGTTCGCGGCCTGAAAGACGAAGCCGAGATGGAAGCTATCGCCGACGCTCTGGAAAAAACCCGCTGGTGCCGCAAGGACGCCGCAAAAATGCTGGGCATCAGTTACAAGGCGCTGCTCTATAAAATGCGCCAGTTCAACTTGGACACGCCGCGAACACGCCGCGCCAGCGTCCCTGCGCCTAAGGTGGAAGAACCATCAACCGTGGCGATCGGAAGCAGAAACGAGTAGGTTCGCAAGCCTAGTACCAGGCCGTAATCTTTAGAACAAATGTCGAGGTTGCTTCGCGCTTGAGCATGGCCACATCCGCCAATTTGCAGTAAGGTCGCATTCAAGGAGACGCGGCTTGGCTAGTGAGCTGTCGCGTGTATGCAAGCATGAAGGAAATGGCGGAACGCCGTAATGCTCGTCGGTACGACCTGTTGCTTCCGGTGATGGTGCGTGTCCCTGCGGAAGTGAAAGATTTACAGGCGGGCGAGACCCGCGATATCTCCACTCGCGGTTTATACTTTGTCACCGAGCAGGATATGCAGGCCGGCTCCGAGCTTGACATCACCCTGACCCTTCCCGCTGAACTTACTCACGGGTCCGATGTCTTAGTGCGCGCCGCCGGCAAGGTCGTGCGCGTGGATCCCCGCACACAAGCTCGCAATATGCGCCTCGGTGTGGCTGCGGTGATTGAACGCTACGACATCATTCGCGACGAAAACGCGCGACAGAATTAATCAAAACCTCCTCCCAGAGATTTCCTGGAATAACTCTAATCGGCGTTATTTAAAAAATTGTTTGAAACGGGCTGGCGATCCTGGATTCTGCTGCTGCGGATCAGGGGCAACCATCCTTGTTAATCTGGGACAGCTTGTCTAGCGCTTCGCCATTGCCTTTTTTCGCCGCTGCTTGCAGAAGAACTTTGGCCTGGTCGCAACTTTTAGGCACGCCTCCACCTATCAAGTAGAGTTTCGCGAGTGCGACCTCCGCGGAAGTGTTTCCTTGGGACACGGAGGACCACAGTGACCGGATCTGACCTTCCGGATCAGTACTGGCCACGGTATCTTTGTTCGCCGGCGCATCGCCAGTCCCGTTCCTTCGCGCATCTTGGAAAGCGCTATCCGATTTCGTCGCAGCGGGGCTGTCTCGGAGACTGTAACGACTATCCGTGATGCTAGTGGTTTGCGGCTACACTCCCGCTGCCGATTTGGTATCGGCAGGTGACGGCGCGGGGGTCGGAGGTTGTTGAACTTCTTCAGCGGGTTTAGTCGCTTCCGGTGTTTTTGACGCCTGCGAAGGAGAAGGTTCCGAAGTCGCAGACATTCTCTGACCCAACGAAATCAACGATTGGCCCAGCACTTCTCGATAGCTGTATAGAAGAATCGCCAGCCCCAGCAGGCAAACCACGGCCGCTGTAATTACCAAGCCGTTGCCGCGAGACCGCGCTGGGGGCTGGGGATAACTCCATTCACTCAGCACCGGCGCGGGAGCGACGGACACCGGAGGAGCAGAAATTCGGGAGCTTCCGTTGCTGTGCCGAGGTTCGTTGAGCAAGGGCTGCCCGAAACTGAGACCCAAACCAGCGATGGGCGGAACGACAGTCTCCTTAGCATAAGCTTGCTCGAAAACCGGCCGTTCTACGACGGGGGCCTCAAAGCCCTGTTGCTGCGGAGCGGGTGGTTCGACGGCAGCAGGAAAATGATCACCGTTCCTGCTGGCCTCGCCATTCCTTCTGGAAGAGGTGTGATAACTAGGCCGGTACGAAATTTCCGGAGACGCATCTGCGTGCGTTGTCACCGGAGGCGCCGTCGGCGCGCAGAGTTGGGCGAGCCAGATTCTCAGAGAGTCTAAAAAGCCCGAGGTCACATCCGTGAACAGCAGGCCGGCCACCTTGCCGTCATCTTTAGTCCATTCAATTCTGCCGAAGCCTTCCAATTTTTCGGTGCCGTGGATAACGAAAGAAAAAGGCGTGCGGCTCGTGGTGCGCACAGGAGACACCGCGCGAAAACTGAAGCCCTCTTCCGACACCGTCAGCATCATGCCGCCGTTGCTGGCGTCCAGTTCGACGTAGACCAATTGGTCTAGCTTGATGCTCGGGAATTGTGAACGCACAGATCTGTCCATGTTAAAACCGGGAGCCGGAATGACGACATTTGCGCATCATTCTGCCAGATACAAGGTTAAAAGTCGCTTTGAGGATGAGAGTCAAATTTATTGCATACCTTAATAGAGTTAGAAAAGCAGGATTTCAATCGCCTCAATGGGCGACCCAGGCAGGGCGTACAGTGTGCCACAATCCGCTCCTTTGTTATGTACATTTTGATGCAAAACATGGCCAGATCGGACCGTGAATCCGTGGAAAAGTGTTCTGCTAAACGCCGAAGATTTTCCGCTACCGGCAGCCTTTCCTGCGACGTTGCGCTTAGAGGTAGTACTAGGACGTGGCTGCCAGGACCGCTTATTTCTTACGCTTCAATGCTTTACCGGAGCGACGCTTCGTGGGGGCATACGCCTGTTTGGTGAAAGGAGTGCAACCTGGAGTATCACTAGCCCATGACTACCGCTCCGATACCGACGACTGTTCGCACGATATCCAACGCCATTCCACCGGATCACGTGCTCTTTGGGACCTCCCCGGTCATGAGCGAAGTACGCAAGCGCGCCGAGAAAATCTGCGGCACCAATATCCCGGTGCTCCTGTGCGGCGCCGGCGGCACCGGGAAAGAAGCCATGGCCCGGTGGATTCACGCCCGCTCTCGCTACAGTCAGGGCCAATTCGTAAAAGTGAATTGCGCAGCGATTCCCGCCAATCTGCTGGAAAGTGAATTATTTGGATACGAACAGGGCGCGTTCACTGGCGCGCAGTCGTCGAAACTCGGGCGCGTTGAACTGGCTCACCACGGCACTTTGTTTCTCGATGAGATCGCTGATCTCGAGATGGCCTTGCAGAGCAAGGTGCTGCACTTCCTGCAGGACGGTGTTTTCTCCAGGATCGGCGACCGCTCCGAGCGCCTCGTGGATGCCCGGGTGATCTGCGCTACAAATAAGGATCTGGAGCAGGAGATCGCCGCCGGCAATTTTCGCGAGGACTTGTTTTATCGCATCAACGTCGTGCGCTTCCGTTTGCCGCAGCTTCGCGAACGAAAAGAAGACATCCCGGTACTCGCCGAATACTTCCGCTCGTTGCATCAGGAGCAATTTGCCATTGATTCCATGCCCCTCAGCGCGGAGATGATCGAATATCTGCAGAACTTCAATTGGCCCGGCAATGTCCGGGAGCTCTCCAATGGCATGGCGCGCCACGTATTGATTGGGCCGGAAGCGGCGCTCGCTCAGACCGTCGCAGCGGGGCGCACTTCGATGCGTGCGCAGGTAAAGGGTGCGGTTGGCGCAGTACCTTTGAAGCGCATCGCCAAGGCCGCGATACAGGAGCTCGAGCGTAACGTCATCCTGGATTCCCTCCGAACCCACCAATGGAACCGCCGCAAGACCGCTGCCGCGCTACAGATCAGTTACCGCGCCCTGATTTACAAAATACGCGATGCCGGACTGACCTCCCGGCGCCCGGCCCGCTAAATTCCCCAGCGACTGCTGAGCCATTTAGATTTCCACCCAGTTGTTCCCCGAATCTGTCTCTTTCTGCACAGTTATTCACGTAGTAATAAATTAAATTATTAATATGTAGTAAAGACGGGTACGCCGTTTTGGCCAGTGGTACAGGCTACACCTGAACCAAATTGGGACGACCCACCAGTAGTCCCGTAATGGTAAGGAACTTAATCTTCCCTTGATGAAACTTGGGGGAGACATGGCAACAGCAAAACGCGGTGCCCGGCCGCAAGTACGCACGTCCCATAGAATTTCAGCGCCAGCGCTCGTTTTGGCGTGTCTGGCAATCCTGGCCCCACTGCTGGGGATCAGCGGTTGCACCGGCATGGTGAACGCCCAACCCAAGGTCGGCCAGTCAGCCGTTCAGGTGACCCCCGCCAGCCTCGATTTTGGCACTACCGGGGTCGGCAAGAAAGTTTCGCATCCCGCTTCCGTCACGAATACGACCACCGAAGTGGTCACGTTGACAGACGCCAGCGTCTCAAGTAACGAATTTTCCGTCGCGGGGCTACAATTTCCTCTCTCCATCCAGCCCGGTCAGAAAGCCAATTTCACAGTGTGGTTCAAAGGCAGCAAAGCCGGGAAAACCACCGCGACATTTAATTTTCACGGCAGCCACGGTTCCACTGATCCAGTGGTAGTGACGGGCACAGCAGGCAGCACAGACCCTCAGCTGTCCGTGTCGGCGGCCTCCCACGATTTTGGAACCGTGACCGTGAACACCGTCGCAACGACGCCGATCACTCTCACGAATTCGGGTGCCTCCACTCTTAAAATTTCTGGCGTAACGGTTACTGGTGCGACTTTCGCCTCTAGTTCACTCAAACCGCCAGCTAAAATTTCCGCTGGCCAGAGTGTGCTCTTGAACGTCACATTTTCTCCGAAGGCCGCCGGAATGTTCCCCGGTCGTGTCAGTATCGCCAGCAATGACCCGGATAATCCCACGACCAACGTAGATCTCACCGGCGTCGCGACTGCAGAAGCTGTAGGCAGGCTGACCGCCACTCCCGCCGTCTTGATCCTGGGAACGGTAAAGGTCGGCGGTTCCACATCAGCGGCAACAGCGCTGAAAAATGCCGGTACCGCGAACGTCACCCTTTCGAAAATCGATTTGAGTGGTGCGGGATTCTCTACGACGGGCATCGTCGCGCCCGTCGTAATCGTGCCCGGGGAAAGCCTGACCCTGAGCGTGAAGTTCAGCCCGACTGCGGCCGGGACAAAAACCGGCACCATCTTGCTCACCAGTTCACAGGGCGCAGTAACCACCGTTTCAGTCTCCGGCACGGCAACCGCCGTACCGGCCACCGCTACCCCGGAGCTGACCGTTTCGCCCGGCTCCATCAATTTCGGCAACGTAGTTGCCGGTGTCACGAATACCCAGACCGTTCAACTTGCTAATCCTGGCACCGTCAGCGTTACCATTTCCGCGGCGAATATGACCGGCGCCGGTTTCGCAACTTCCGGATTGAACCTGCCTTTGACACTTAACGCTGGCCAGACCAGCACATTCAACGTGCAATTTAATCCCAAGGCCGCCGGCGCTTCCACCGGGAGTCTTTCGCTAAGCAGCAACGCTACGAGCGCGGCCCCCAGCATTAGCCTTTCTGGCATGGGCGTTGCAGCGGGTTTGACTCTGTCTGTAAACCCGTCTTCGGTCAGCTTCGGGAGTGTCACCGTCGGAAGCAG
>JBBRPU010000192.1:0-6643 GCA_038227545.1 Candidatus Acidiferrales bacterium | reverse complement strand
GCTCACGACGATGATGGAATGAATGTCCATGGAGTTATGTTCGGTGCCGGATGATTCAGCAAACATCAGATTAACGCAATCAGCGCCACGCGAAAGATTTGAGTGTGTCAGGAGTGCCGTGTGCTTAACCGCGCGGCGCGGTGCGACTTCAGGGGCTAAAGCCCCATGATAAGGGCGCGCGTTACGCGGGGGCTGAAGCCCCCGCCTCCTGTGCTGCTGACTTCAGGGGCTAAAGCCCCGTGGATGGGCGCGCGTTACGCGGGGGCTGAGCCCCCGCCTCCAGCTCTGCTGACTTCAGGGGCTGAAGCCCCCGCCTCCTGTAGGCGGCGCTTTACGGTAGCGGATCACGGAAATGCATGATCATGAACGCGAAGCTTGCCAAGAGCACGGCTGCGGCGGCCCAGCCGAGGGCGTTGGCGCGCTTTACCTCGCTTGGATTCATTGGTTCACGATCGGCAAAAACTTTGCCCAGCAGGAAACCGGATATCAGGCCGCCGCCGTGCGCCCAATTATCAATGCCCGACATCAGGAATCCAAAAACAAAAATAGAGACGACCCAGGACACCAGTCGCGAACGCAATGCCTGCATGGAGGCGCCGCCTCGACGCGTAGTCAGCGCAATCATTACGCCGATCAGCCCGAGTATCGCGCCGCTGGCTCCTACCGCCAGCGCTGGATGAGGCCGAAACGGAGTGAACGCGCTGACAAGGTAGCCGCCAACGCCTACGGCGGTGTACAGAAACAAGAATCGTGCCGAGCCGTAAACTTCTTCGACCACCGGGCCGATGTCCATCAGGACCATCATGTTGAATCCGATGTGAATCAATCCCCCGTGAAGAAACATCGCCGTGACCAGGCGGTAGGCCTCGCCATGTTCGATGGACGGCGTCCACAGCGCTCCGAGCCGGTATAAAGCTTCGTTATCAATTCCCCAGAGCAGACTCAACCCACCGCCCTTGCCGGCCTGCAGAGTGGCCACCACGCTGACGCCAAAAAACAAAATATTGGCGATCAGTAGCGCGGTTGTGACCGGGGCGCGGCCGCCAAAGACTCCAGCGAAGCGCTTGCTGAAGGCCGCCATCGAATAATTCAGATTCGTGCCGCACTGATGGCAGCGCGTGGCGCTGATGCCCACCAGCGTGCCACACGCGGGACAAATCTTTGGACGTGGTTGCTCGGGTTCACCGCCGCCAAAAAAGCCACGCATCGCGCTTCGCCACCGTTCCACGCGCATCTGCCACCAATAGGGAAGCGCCAATTCTCCTCCTTGCGAACCTGCATACCGCGTTCCTATAATACCGGAGTCGGCGAAATTGCCTGTCCTGTACGGGCGGGCTGCAAGCAGAGGGCGCACATGGACAAATTTGAAGAAATTGGGCAGCGGCTCGACAAAGAACTGACGCGCTTGCGTAAGTACGTGGAAGAAGAAGTGGCGCCGGGCACGGAGCGGCGCACCGCGCGATTTCTGCGGGAAGTGTCAGAGCTGCTGACGGACGCCGCCGGAAAACTGGAAGCCCGCAATACGGCGCGTGAAGCGGAAGAACCGAAAGTTCCCCATTCTTAAACGGATCGAAGCGCTACCTCGAAAATATGTGCTGTTGGTGAACGCCGCGACTTTGCCGCAGCAATCCTGCCCGTCCCTCAAATGCCCGCCCGCCGTTAGGTCTCGCTTTGCAGCAAATCTCAAACCGCGCCGGATTCTCTTGACGCTCTCGGTGTTCTGCGCCGTCACGGTGGTCGCGGGATGCGGTTCACGCAAGCCAGTCGCGGCGCGCCAACCCCCGCCAACAGCGCCGTCCTCGACGCCCGAGGGCGTGGAAGCCACGGCAAAACACTCCACCGCGGCTCCGTCTCCACCCTCCAGAAAACGCCGCAAAGACAGCTCGATCCCGGTTGCTCCCGGTTATACAGAAGAGGGCGAAGCCTCCTGGTACGGCGCACCCTTTCACGGGCGGCAGGCTTCGAATGGCGAAATTTATGACATGAACAAATTGACCGCCGCGCATCGCACCCTGCCATTTGAAACCATGGTGCGGGTCACCAATCAGCGCAATGGAAAATCGGCGGTGGTACGCATCACGGACCGTGGGCCGTTCGTGAACAACCGCATCATTGATCTGTCTTACGCGGCGGCGCGAGAAATTGAATCCATCGGCCCGGGGGTCGTTCCCGTGCGCGTCGAAGTTCTATCCACCGCTGCGGATCCGGAAGCCGGGTTTTTCACCATTCAGGTAGGTTCGTTCCGCGAGGAAACCAACGCTGAGCGCCTGCGGGAGCGCTTGAGCCCGTCGTACTCCCCGGTTTACGTGAAGCGTTATGGGACGTCGGCCGGGGCGTTCTACCGTGTGCATGTTGGGAAGGTTTCTGGAGAGGAAGCCGCGGAGAAATTTGGCGAAGAGCTTCGCGTGCGTGAAGGAGTTGTTCCCATGGTGATTCGCCTGGACGAGAGCACCCCTACAACAGGAGACGCTCAGTGAGTGCCGACTGCCTGTTCTGCAAAATCGTCGCGAAGCAAATTCCCGCAAAAATTGTCTACGAAGACGCGGACATTTTCGCGTTTGAAGATATCGGGCCGCAAGCTCCCACGCACCTGTTGGTATGCCCGCGCAAACACCTCGCCTCTCTTCAGGACGCCACTGCGGAAGACGCCGGGATGCTTGGCCGCCTGCAGTTGGTGGCCGCCGAGTTAGCTGGCGAGCGAAATCTGAAGGATGGTTTTCGCACGGTGATCAACACCGGTGAGCATGCCGGGCAATCGGTGCTGCATGTGCATCTGCATTTGTTGGGCGGCAGGCCGATGCGGTGGCCTCCCGGCTAGTGCCGCCGTCACAGAGTCACGATCCAAAAAGTAAAACGGGACGCGCATGACAAGCCGCGTCCCGTTTCGTTCTGAACTTTCGGATTGCCGCTACTGGGGCGCCAAGGTAATGGTGTCAAACGACAGGGTGTAGCCGGAGCTGCCGGCGTTCTTTCCCACCGCCGTAAATTTAAAAAGATAATTTCCGGCGCTGGCAAAGTTGAGATTACCCAAATCGGAAATCGCATAGGCGTCCCCCGCGGCAATGAACTGGTCCACAGGTGCTCCGAGGTTGGTGCCGTTGACGGCGGTCTGCATGATGCCGCGCGTGGTGAATTGTTTGTAGGAAACTTTGACGTCGTATGTGCCCGCTGCCGGAACCGCTACGGTGAACACGATGTTGTCCCCCACATTTGTCGCATCCAGGATTGTTCCGGAACCGTCAGGGAATCCGGGGTAGCTGAATAAACGAATCGCGGGTCCGGAGCTGCTGGTGGTGAGCCCGGTAGTCTGGAAAACCAGGGGAGGCTTTCCGCTGGCGAATGACCAAGTCACGATTTGCTGAGTAGCCACGCTGCCGCCGGTGGCGCCAGTGAAACCCACGTAAGCGCTGGTCGCGCCCACGGCCGAGGTAATGTTGACCGGCCAACTGGTCGTGAAAGTCTGTGACGGATTCACCGTGTCTGTGATGGTCATAGTCAGAGTGGTGCCGTTGTAGGTCATGTGCACCGCGAAGATATCGCCGGATTGCAGGCTTACGCCGCCGCCCAAGGTCGTGGATGCTCCGATTGGATCAGCGCCGTTGATATACAGGCCCGTCGAGTTGGTGCCTTCGCCCCCGTTGTCATAGATGTCGAATTTCACCGCCACGCTCTTGGCTATGCCCGGCGTTCCGGTGGCGACTGGACCGTATCCTAGCTGGCCGCCGGCACCGCCCAAGGCGGTCGTTCCCACGCCCTGAATCGTAAATGTGAGCCCATCCGCGAATGGGTTGGTGATCTGAAAGTTGAAGTCGTTGGTGAAATTCTGGATGTCCACTTTTTGTGTCCAGAACGCGCTGCTGTCTTCGAAGTTTGTGGACGTGTCCGTCAATTGCAGGCGGTTGCCGTTTAGTACCGCGTTGCCGTTCAGTTGCAGACCACTCGCGGTGAATCCTGAGCTGAAGTTTATTCCCGCGGTGCTGCCCGACGACTGAATCGTAATGTTGGAGGTAGCCGTGCCGCTGGTGGAGCCGTTAGCTACGGCGATAGCCTTCACCGTGGTGGTGACTGGCACGCTGAACGCCGCAGTGTACTTGGCGGAAGAAGCCGTCGGCTGGCTGCCATCCAGGGTGTAGTACATGGACGCACCGGCGGTTCCATCGGTAATGACAACGGATTGCGTGGAGGCAAACGTGCCGCTCCCCGGAATGATGACCGGCGTCGCGGTTGTGCCTGACGTTGCCGAGGAACTGAACATCCAGTTGAGCACGTCTTGAACAGCTGTCTGGCCCCCGGTTCCGCCGGTGAAGCCGGCGTACGCGGAATTTCCACCGACGGTACCTGGAATGTTTATGGGCCAGGTGTGAGTGAACGCGGAGTTGACGGCGGGATCCGTGATGGTCATCGTGAGATTCGTTCCGTCGTAGCTTAGCTGCACATTGAGAACGTGCCCGCTGTGAAGATCCACTCCGCTACCGGTCAAATCCACGGATGGCGATGTCGGAGCTGCGCCGTTCACGTACAGCCCGGTGGAATTGACTCCTTCGCCGTTGTTGTCGTACAGATCAAATTTCAAAGCCACGCTGTTGTGTAACGGATTGGTAGATGAGAGCGCAGTTCCGACGTTATCGGGACCGTAACCCAGTCCGCCGCCGGAGGGACCTAGAGCGGTCGTACTGTTGCCCTGAATCGCAAAGGTCATTCCGTCGGCGCTCGCGGCGCCGGCGGGCGTTATCTGAATACTGAAGCTGGAAGTAAACTTCTGAATGTTCAGCGGAGAGTTGTACCACGCCGCGCCATCTTCCGATCCGCCCCCGTCTGTGAGTCGTAGTTTGGTACCGCTAAACGCGGCGCTGCCGTTGAGGGCCATGGAGCCGGCAATGAACCCGCCGCCCAAACTCACCCCGGATCCTCCCCCGGCGCTAATGGTGTAGACCGCGGTGGAGACAGTGCTGTTGAAGTATCCGCTGGCAATTGCGATGGCCTTGAGGGTTTTCGTGGAAGCTACCGAAATGGGTCCCGCATACAACGTGGATGATGTAGTTGGGGTCGAGCCATCCGCGGTGTAATAAATTGCCGCTCCCGCCGTGGGAGAGTTGATCGTGACTGACTGCGTGGTGGCATATGTGCCGCCACCCGGCGAGAATATCGGCGCGGTGGCCTGCTGGCTGATGGTGTAGGTCGCGGTAGCGACGGAACTTGCTGCCAGCGTTGCAGACTTAGCAATGGCCTTGATCGTTTGCGTCGCGCTAACCGTGAGCGGACCGGTGTAGGCCAACGTTGATCCACCCGCCGTGGTGGCCGGCGTGCTGCCGTTGGTGGTGTAAAAAATTGCCGCGCCGGAGGTGGCGTCGCTGATGGTCACGGTCTGGGTGCCCAGGTAGGTTCCGGCTGCCGGACTAAACGTTGGTGTAGCCGTGGCCTGCGGTGTTCCCGTATTGCTTAGATAGGTCCAGGTTTCAATCTTCTGGCTGGCTGTGGTGCCACCTGTGCCCCCGGTGAACCCTACGTAAGCGGTGTTACTCCCGAGGATCTGGGGAATGTTGATGGCCCAGTTGGTGTTGAAAGTCGCGCCGGTGACGCCGTCCGTGATGGCCATCGCCAGCGTCGTGCCGTTGTACGTCATGTGAACCGAAAAAGTGTTTCCGTTATGTAAATCGATTCCCGAACCGGTCAGGTCCACGAAGGGTGTATTCGGTGCCGCGCCATTCTGGTAAATGCCGGTCGAATCGTCGCCTTCTCCGTTGTTGTTATAGAGGTCGAATTTTATCGCCACGCTCTTGGGTACACCGGTATAACCCAGGCCTCCACCGGCGCTGCCGAGAGAGGTGAGCCCGTTGGCCTGGATGGTAAACGTGATGCCGTCCGCATTAGCGTTTTCGAGTTGGAACGCGAAATCATTCGTGAAATTTGTGATGTTGACAGGAGTGTTGAACCAGGCGCTCCCCGCCTGATTGAGACCACCGTTAGTTAGCTGCAGGCGCGTGTCGTTCAGAACCGTGGTGCCATTGAACGTCATCACGCTCTGCGACGAGCTGAATCCGTCTACGAAATTGATGCCCGTGCCACCGACCACAATCGTGTAGGTGGCGGATGTCACCGGACTGGTCGTCAAGCCCGCAAGAGTGGCCACGGCCTTGATGGTTTGCGTGGACGCTACGGCGACGGCAGAGGTGTAGGGCTTGGTGGAGCCCGCGCCGGGCACGGGCGTACTGCTGTCGGTGGTGTAGTAAATGCTGGCCCCGGGAGTGTCGCTGGTTATCGTGACGGATTGCGCGGTGTTGAAGGATCCGGCCACCGGCGAAAAGGCTGGAGCGAGTACTTGCGTCAGGAGGTTATAAGTTTCCGACGATACGGTGCTCTGCACAAAACCTGCTGCGCTGGCGACGGCATTAATTGTTTCCGTAGTGTTGACGGTAATGGGCCCGCTGTACTTCGTGGACGCCGTCGTCGGCGTGCTGCCGTTCGTGGTGTAGTAAATCGAAGCGCCCGGAGTGCTGTCCGTCATGCTGACAGAGAGGGTGCCATTGAACGATTGCCCCCCTGGATTCAAAACTGGCGCAGCCGTTTGTTGCGTGGGATTCAGGAGACCGAACACGCTCAGGAAGTTGGCGGTGCCGACGTAAACTTTTCCGTTGACCACCGT
>JBBRPU010000191.1:0-6691 GCA_038227545.1 Candidatus Acidiferrales bacterium | reverse complement strand
TCCGCAACGTGCCACTGGCAATATTCCGACGTTTCGTCGAAGTACGCGCTGAGGTGCACCGCGTTGCGAACTCGCTTCAATTTCGCGGTGAACTCAAAGTCGTGCGGCGCGTCGTAAACCGGATTGCCGCCCACTATCACCAGCGTGTCCACCAGGCCGGCGCCCATGTCGTTGCACAAAGTCCGCAAGGACTCCAGTTGGTTGACCGGAGTGGCTTCCACCGGGTCCGTGTAATACACGGTGTTGCCAACGTTTCCCAGCGCGGCATTGATGGCGTGCGCAAGAGCGTGTATTTCCGCGGGCTGCTGTTCGCCAGGAATTACCAGTGAAGCGCCGCGATGTTTTTGCAGCTCGGCGCGAACCGTTTCCATCCAGTGCTGCGCCGCGGCAGGCAATTCCGCAACTCCGCCCAATCCAACTTTCGCAGCCAGCGCACGCGTGAATATTCCTACATCGCTCGAGCGCAGCGGCAGACGATGATCCGCGGTTGCGCCAGTCACCGATGGAGTCGGCTCGACAACATACAGCCGGTTCATTTCCGTGGTGTCGTTATCCAGCTTGCGGCGCCGGTAAAACTGTTTCATGTAACGGATGTGCCCCGGCCCGCTGGCCATGAAGTCGGCGTCCAGCGAAAGAATCACTTCGGCTTTTTCGGGGCGATACACGGTATTCATGTAGCGGCCGAAGGCCATCTTGGAGCCTTCACGCGCGCCGTCATTGCCAGCCGGCTCCCACTGGTGCCATTTCGCTTTGGGGTACAGCTTTAGCAACGCTTGAATCTGCCCGCTGACCAGCGGCGAAGTCACTGTCCCCGTCAGGATGCGAAGGCCTTCGCCAGCCATCGTTTTCATGGCTCCGGCAGTGGTTTGCGCAGCTTCCCGGAAAGCCTGGATGGAGCTTATATCTCCCAGATAATTCGGTACTTGCGAACGATCCGGGTCATACAAATTCAAAACTGAAGCCTGCACGAAAGAATCTACGGCGCCCATGCTGGAAGGATGGTCGGGGTTGCCCTGGATATTGGTCGGGCGCCCTTCGTGACTTTCCACCAGCACGCCGATGGCGTCAGCTCCGAAAGGCATGGCCGTGGCATAAAACTGCGGCTTGCCAAGGACTAAGCCGTCTGGCTGCTTCACGTACGGAATGATGTGCTCTTCAGGAGCTTTTCCGCAGCCGGACAAACCGGCAAAAGCCAGCGACGCGGCCATCAGTTTTAGAAAATCTCGGCGGTCCACCGCGTCGTCCCACTCGGAAGCCTGGCGCGGAAATTCGCGGTGCAGGAGTTGTTCGAAGCGGGGATCTCCGGAAAGCTCTTCGAGTGTTCTCCAGTACTGCTTCCCGGTTTTGGTGGCCAACTGGGCGCGAACGGCAGCCAGATCCAGCGCCTGCTCGGTAATTGCGCCGTCGTTCACCTCTGCGGAATCATGCGCGTCGTCCTCATGATCATGATGCTCATGATGGTGCGTATGCCCGTGCGCGCGCAGCAGTTCAGCTTCACCGCCGTGCAGTTTGCCGCTTAAGTTATCGTTCTTTCGCATACCGTCCAGTAATAGCGCTAACGATGACAGGTGGAGCAGTTCGTCAAATCATACGAACTGCGAATATGATTCTCGGTCGCCAACTTCTTTCCCAGCTCGGCCTGATTTGCCGGCGGTTGCCAGTCCATATTCACAATCTGATCGTGCGGCCGCAGATTTTTTTGCGGATCCTTGTGGCAGTCCAGACACCACTGCATGGTCAATTCCTTGGCCTGAAACATCAGCGGCATCTGGTTGACCTGCCCGTGGCACGACGAACAACCAATTCCCTTGTTCACGTGAATGCTGTGATTGAAATACACGAAATCCGGCAGGCGGTGCACCTTGGTCCACACAATGGATTTCTCGGTGCGATAACTTTCGCGCACCGGTTCCAAGTACGCGGAATTGTTGTAAAGAACCGAGTGGCAGTTCATGCAGGTCTTGGTAGGCGGAATCCCCGCTTGCGCCGAAACCTCCACACCGCTGTGGCAGTAGCGGCAATCAATGCCATCGTCTCCCACGTGGTGTTTGTGGCTGAATTGCACCGGCTGCTCGCGAACGATATTCTGACGCGTGTAATAAGGAGATCGCGCCGCTCCAAACACACCCGCCAGTCCCAGCGTCACTGCCAGAACGGCAAATAGTAGACTGAATCGTGCGATGGAATTCGCGCTGCGGTGAAAAATCTGGGCCATATCAAATTTTCACGGAATGCGAGACGCGCCGAAGGGAAACGGCTGCCTGAGCGTCCGCCACTCCATCCCGGTACACCACGCCCGGGTCCGTTAACGCGATAGTGTCCAACAAAACATTCGGGAATGCAACCAAGTATCGGGCGAGTTTTTGAAAAATCGGCGTTGAACGCGATGATAATTTCAAATTTTGCGAAATGCATTCGCGCGAGTCACCTACGATGACGAAATCCAGCGGCAGAGAAAGCTTCCGCGTCTGCCTAAAGCTGAGATGAACGCCGAAACATTTGCCTCATCGGGGCCGTTCTTGCGCTTTTTTCATGACCGCGGCGTCCATAGTATCCAATTCTTCCGCGTCCACGGGCTGCCACGCGGCGCCTAGTTTGTTCAGCGCGGCGTGCACTTCCGGCAGGGGCCGCCCGGCCAGGAGTTGACGCAGCTTCAACCACTCTTCCCGAGTCGTGGCCGCCTCTTCCAGGCTGGCGTCTCCAAAGAAAGCGCGCGCAGCACCCGCGGGCGAGCCATATTCGTCAGTAAAGTCTTCGTGCAGATAGCCGGAGAAAAATTCCCGCAGGCACGGAAATTCAGCGGCGTTAATCACCGGCGCCTGATCTTTCTTTTTATCGCGCGTCATCGCTGTTCCTCGGGATAGGTTGTTAACACGTAGAAGCCTTCCGGGCCGTCGGCTTTAAGTACAATAACCGCTTGGTTGCAGGGCGAAGAACTTGCGTCTCCGTGCCGCATGCTTCGTCCAATCGCACGCCCAGCATCAAAATGCAGCGCCAGGTTGGGCCTCGGGTAACCTCGTCGCTCCCAGCTATCTATTCTATTGTGCTCCTGGCGCAATGCCGCGCCCACGGTTTCTTCCGCTGTTTCGCGATCTGTCCAGGTGGAAGCCGCCGAAATATTGCGTTCCCTCTCAAGGCGTTGCCGCAGCTCCTCGTCGCTGCGCCCAACATGCTTCGCCAACGTATGCCCACCGCGCTCCTCGTCGCGCGAAAGGTCGTAGCGCCCGGAGCCGGGTTGATTTCTCTGGCTGCCGTCTCTGTCTGTTGAATCTTGGCGCGCGTCCTCGCGCGGCATCGTGCCGGGCGGTATCTCGGGCGCCAACCCAGACGGCTGCGATGATCCACATCCGGCGATACCCAGCAAAATTCCAAAAACGAAAATCCCCTCCACCTGCCGCAGCTTCTTTCTGAGCCTTTTGAGATTTCTACTCACGATTTTTCACCTGGAAACACATCGCCGCAATCTGGCCGCCCCTTCGCGGCCGCGCTAAGAAATTGAAATCGTATGTTATTCTGACAAATCTACTGGGGCGTGGTCCAACTGGTAGGACACCTCACTGTTAATGAGGACGGTGAAGGTTCGAATCCTTCCGCCCCAGCCAAAATTCCCTCCGCTTTTGCGCAAAGCAGTCGCCCGAAAGTCAGACACTTGGGCCGGTGCGAACAATCACTTGGCGCGACTTTCACCGCCGACGCGCTGTTGACACATTCTCACGAATATAGAACAGTGCTGTGGGCAAATTCCTCAGGTTCCCGGGACCGCCAAAAGGGGCAAGTCGGAATGGTTGGCACAACTATCTCCCATTACGTAATTGTAGAAAAAGTTGGCGGTGGCGGAATGGGTGTAGTGTACAACGCCAAGGATTCGCGCCTGGGGCGCAACGTGGCGCTGAAATTTCTGCCCGACGGCTTCACGCCGGACGCCATGGCCGTCGAGCGCTTCCGCCGCGAGGCCCGCGCGGCAAGCGCACTCAATCATCCCAGCATCTGCACCATTTATGACATTGACGAGCACGAGGGCCGGCCGTTCATGGCCATGGAGCTGCTCGAAGGCCAGACCCTGAAGCACCGCATATCCGGCAAGCCCATAGCCATAGCTGAGCTTCTGGAAATCGGCATTCAGATCGCTGACGGCCTGGAAGCCGCGCACGCCAAGGGCATCGTTCATCGCGACATCAAGCCCGCCAATATTTTTCTGGTCACGCGCGGCTCGGCGAAAATTCTCGATTTTGGTCTGGCCAAGCTGGCCACCAGCCGCCAGGTTTCGGTCGAATCTATCGGCGCGATGTCTGTGGGCACGCAAACGCATTTCATGGGCGACGACGCTCTGACCAGCCCTGGCAGCTCCGTGGGCACAGTGATGTATATGTCTCCGGAGCAGGCCCGCGGCGAAGAACTCGATGCGCGCTCGGATCTATTTTCGCTGGGCGTAGTGCTCTACGAAATGGCTACGGGCGTGACGCCTTTTTCCGGCACCACCGTGGCGTTGATCTTCGACGGCATCCTGCACTCTACTCCCGCGCCAGCAACGAAACTGAATCCCAAGTTGCCGCTGGCGCTGGAAAATATTTTTGCCAAGGCGCTCGAAAAGGATAGCGACCTGCGTTATCAGACCGCCGGCGAAATGCGCGCCGACCTGAAGCGTTTGCGACGCGATCTCGATTCCAGCCGTGATTCTGGCCGCCGTCCTTCCACTGAAAAACCCAGCTCTTCCGATTCGCATCCTTCCGCGGTGGCGCACGCGAAGAAATCCGTGGCGGTGCTTTATTTCGAAAACCAGAGCGGCGGTAAAGAAGACGAATACTTCCGCGACGGCATGACCGAAGACATCATCACCGAGCTTTCCAAAATCACCCAGCTGCAGATTTTCCCGCGCTCGGAGATGCTGGCGTTCCGCGATAAACAGACTGCCGCCCCGCAAATCGGCCAGCAGCTTGGCGCCGCATTCGTTCTGGAAGGCACCATTCGCCGCTCCGGCAATCGCTTGCGGATCACCGCCCAACTGGTGGAGATTTCCACGCGCCATTCCGTGTGGGCGGAACGCTACGACCGCCAACTGGAAGACGTCTTCGCCATTCAGGACGAAATCGCCAGAAGCATCGCGCAAGCTCTGCGCATTACTCTGACGCCGCAGGAAGAAAAAATCATCGGCTTAAAGCCGACGGAGAACACCCAGGCGTACGATTTTTACTTGCGCGGCCGCAGCTACACGCGGCGCGAAAACATGGACTACGCGCTGCAAATGTTCGAACAGGCTATCCAGCTGGACAAAAACTTCGCGCTGGCCCACGCGGGAATCGCCTATCTCTGCGGCCTCATTTACGAGCTGCGCGAACAGAGTCCCGACTGGATCGCCCGTGGCCTCTCCGCCTGTGACCGCGCCATGTCCCTCGCACCCGATCTTCCGGAAGTGTTGGTGGCTCGCGCCAGGCTCTTCTATTCACAAAAGAAATATGACGAATCCGAAATGATGGCTCGGCGTGCCATCGAACGTAAGCGCGATTCCGACGGCTCGTGGAATATTCTCGGTCGCGCGCTTCTCTCGCAAAGCAAATACGAAGAGGCCGCCGGTCTGGCAGAGAAAGCCATTGAAGCCAACGGCGACGACTACAACACCTACGTCCCTTACGGCGTCTGCATGGAACGCCTGGGCCGCAAAAAAGAAGCGGAGCATATCCGCGAGCGCATGAACGTGGTCTTGCGCCAACAGTTGGAGCTGGTCCCGGAAGATGTTCGCGCGCGCATCCTCCTGGCTTCCAACCTGGCCGCTTTTGGAGAAGCCGAGGAAGCCGTGCGCCACTTGCAGACCGCCGTCGCTCTTCGACCCAACGACGGCAACACTCTGTACAATGCCGCCTGCACTTTTGGATTGCTGCACAGAAAAACAGAAGCGCTCGAAACGCTCAAGAAAGCCATCAAAGCCGGCTACGGGAATTTAAATTGGGCCTCGCGAGATGCCGACCTCGACTGCCTTCACGATGACCCGGAATTCCGCAAGCTGGTGGGTATGGATCCGCAGCAGCTCGCTTAGCGCAAAAAAATAATTGCGGTCAGTCTTTCGCAGTGGGCAGGCCCGCGCCGACCCAACCCTTCCAGCCACCGTCCATGGACTCCACGTTGGTATAACCCATTTTTTGCAGATTGTCGGCCACCAGAGCCGAGCGGAAACCACCGCCGCAATACAAAATCAGTTTCGTATCGGTCTGCGGCACACGGCCTTCGATGTCCCTCTCGATGATGCCCCTGCCCAGATGAATTGCGCCGGGCACGTGACCCTGCACCCACTCGTTGTCTTCGCGCACATCCACCAATGTAAATTTCTCCCCGCCATCCATGCGCTGCTTCACGTCCGCCACGTTCGTCTCTTTCACGCGCGACTTCGCGTCATTCACCAGCTTCAAAAACTGCTGTGCATGAGCCATCGGAAAAACTCCGTAAGTTGATTTCAATACATTTTGATTATGGCCCAACGGAGAGCTTAACGGGGCGTAGCCACCGCTGTTTTGATCGCTGCGGCATTCGCGCCGGCTTTCGCGCGTGCAAGTTTGCAGGCACGCGGCACGTCCATCCCAACCGTGCCAGCGCGGAAACGACTGGACTCGCGCACGCGCGTGCGCAATCCATCAATCACCGCCGGAATAGGATCGTGCGGCACTCCTCGAATCACAAAAATCATCAGCGCCGCTTCGCC
>JBBRPU010000190.1:0-6712 GCA_038227545.1 Candidatus Acidiferrales bacterium | reverse complement strand
CTGATGGGCACGGCGCTGGAAGTGTTGAAAGCGCAGGGCGCGGTACTGGTGGATCCCGCGGAAATTGAAACGCGCGGAAAGTTTGACGAATCAGAGTCCACCGTTTTCATGTATGAGCTGAAAGCCGACCTGAACGCGTATTTGGCGAAACTGGGGCCGCGCGCTCCGGTGCACACGCTGCAGGAGATTATCGAGTTCAACGAAAAACATCGCGAGGAGGAGATGCCCTATTTTGGGCAGGAACTTTTTCTCAAGTCGGAGCTGAAGGGACCGCTGACCAGCCAGGAATATCTGGACGCGCTGAAGAAAAATCATCAGCTGGCGCGCACGGAAGGCATTGATGCCACCATGGACAAGCACAAGCTGGACGCCTTGGTCGGGCCGACAGGCGGGCCCGCATGGCTGACAGACCTAGTTGCGGGCGATCATTTTAGCGGGGGGAGTTCCAGCAGCGCCGCGGTGGCCGGCTATCCCAACATCAATGTGCCCGCGGGCGATATTTTTGGTTTGCCGGTGGGCATTTCATTTTTCGGGCGCGCGTGGAGCGAGCCGGTGCTGATTCGCATTGCGTATGCGTACGAACAAGCCAGCAAGTTGCGGAAGGCGCCGCAATTTTTGCCGACACTCGGCGCGAAACCGTAATAGCGATTTACGCCAGGCCGCCGGCGCGTGCGAGTTTGAGGGCTTCGATGGCGGCGCCTCTGGCTCCAGCGGTATCGCCGTTTGGCATGACGTAGATGGGAATGTCGGCTTGCTCTTCACGTTGATTGGGCATGGCTTTGTGAATCTCTGCGATGAACCAATTCTGAAATTCCTTGCTGGTTTCCAGTGCGCCGCCGCCGACGATTAACGCGTCCGGGTCAAAGGTGTTGATCATCTCATCGAAGAACAGGCCTAAAGCGTGCGCCTGCACGCGGAAAATTTCGCGGCACATGGCGTCGCCGCGGTCGGCGCGGCCTCGCACCATTTTTGCGGCCTGGTTGAGATTTCCCAGTTTTTCAAATTCGTGGCCCGGATATTTCGGCAGGAAAAATGGAAGGAAATCGCGTTCGATGGCGGTGAGGGAACAAACGGATTCGAGACAGCCTATGCGGCCGCAATTACACTTCGGAACCAGGCCGCTGATTCCCTTAATGCTTTGATAAGGGATGAGCACGTGGCCGAGCTCGCCGCCAAAACCTTTGCGCCCTTTGATCACGTTGCCGTCGAGAATCACGCCGCCGCCGAGACCCGTGCCGATGACTACGCTGACGGAAGTTTCTTTGCCGGTGGCGCCGAAGATGGAGAAGTGCCCCCACAACGCACCGGCGTTGCCGTCGTTCAAATAACTTACCGGCTTGCCGAGACGAGTGGCCAGGCCTTCGCGGATGTCATAGTCGGCCCAATTGGCGTGCACAAAATTCGTGGAGCCTCGCGCGCTTAATTTTCCCGCAGAGCTGGCCGGGCCCGGGGTGTCGAGGCCCACGGCGACAATTTCAGATAGCTGAATGTTGGCGCGGTCGGCGGCAATTTTCAGGCCGTCTTCGATTTGTTTCAGGCACACATCGGGCCCTTGCTTGGCGAGCGAGGGATGCTCGCATAATCCATCAATGAGAAATTTTTCCTCGCGATCGAGGAAGGTGTAATTGACGGCCGTGCCGCCCAGGTCAACTCCGGCTACGACTTCCACAGTGTCTATCTCCCGTTGTATTTTTGTCCTACAACTCAGCTAGTAATGTTCCCAAGTGATCGTCCAGTGTTCATCGGGGCGGGACGATTTCAAGATAAGCTGCTTCCCCGAAAGCTTGTAGACCCGTGTCAAATCTGTACCGATCAGCGTTCGAACCAAAGCTCCTTCCACGTGATGCGTGACGGTCTGCGCGCGCTCGTCGATATCGAACCTCCCGAAGTAGGCCTCGTATCCACAACTGGCGTACTTGACCGGACCCGTGGATTCGGCCGCCGCGGCCGGCGAGCGTGGCATGATCTGCACGGACATATGACCGTCGCGGGTGTAAACGATGGTCCCCTCGTACTCGACATTTTGCATTTTGCCATTCGCGTCAGGTTCCACGTTTGCAACGAGTCGCCAAGCACCAATCAGTTGATCGCGGACGCTGGCGGACGCGGGGGGATCTTGTCGGGCGTCCAGCACGTTACTGAAAAGTGCGGCCAAGATCAACAATGACAGCCCAGCGCCGATCCAGATTGTTTTGTTCAAATCGAGCTCCGCTCGCGGCCAACAAATGAAACGAGGCCTGGAAAGTATTTACGAGTGTACACCTGCAGTCGTGGCTCATTTTCCACTGATCGCTGGAGACAATCCTTTGACTTTGGGCGGGGCATACTCTAAGATTTACGTTTGTCTCTACAGGGAAAGGTGTGACCGTTTCAATGAGGACGTACGTAGCCAAGGGCGAAGAAGCAGAGGCTCTCAAAGTAGGAGCTCGGTGGTACGTGATTGATGCCACCGACGTAGTGTTGGGGAGACTGGCCACCAAGGTGGCGCGCATTTTGATTGGCAAAGATAATCCGAGTTTCACTCCGTATCTGGATTCCGGCGACCACGTGGTGGTCATCAACGCGGACAAAATCCGCATGACCGGAAACAAGATCGAACAAAAAATTTATTACTCGCACAGCGGGTATCCAGGAGGGCTGAAGGAAGTTCCGGCCAAGCGTTTGCGCGTGGCCAAGGCCGACTGGATGGTTCGCGAAGCGGTGCTGGGGATGTTGCCTAAGAACAAACTGCGCGCGCGCCGTGCGAAGAAGTTGCGTGTGTACCGCGATGCGGCGGGTCTGGCGCGTCATGCGGGGCAAAAGCCGCAAGCGATGGCCAGCTAATCGGCTGAGCCGGTTTGAAGTAGCGTTTGGATGGCAGCAAGGTTCGGGGATTGTTGTTCTGGTGGGTGTAACAACCTGCGGTATTCCAGTCTCCAGAGTGGTTTCCATCGGGATTTTTGAGACACACGCAATCGGTGTCTCTGACGCGAATTTGCTTGGATTGATTTTAGGAGGAACGTTGAGTTCTACAGGTTCGCCCCTCGCGGGCAAGCAGACATGGATTCTAGCCACCGGACGCCGCAAGGAATCGGTCGCGCGCATTTTTCTGCGCGCGGGCTCCGGCAAGTTCACCGTGAATGGCAGAACAGCCGAGCAGTATTTCCCCAACTTCGCGTGGAAGCATGACGCCGTCGAGCCACTGAAATTTACCAACTTGCATGACCAGGTGGACGTGGTGATCACCGCCAAGGGCGGAGGAGTCGGCGGGCAGGCTGGAGCGGTGCGCATGGGACTAGCTCGTGCCATCTCCGTGTTCAATCCGGAATTGCGGCCGGCGCTGCGCAAGAATGGATTTCTGACGCGCGATTCGCGCATGAAGGAACGCAAGAAGTACGGACAGAAGGGCGCACGCAAGCGCTTCCAGTTCACCAAGCGCTAAGCGCAAGTTGTTTTGGATTTTGCTGGGCGGTTTGATGGCCCAGCTTCGAGCTCCGGCGGTGTAGCGCAAGTGAAACCGCCGAGATCACGGCCGGCAAGGAAGCCGGCAAAAAGGCTGTTCTTTTGCGAGACGCAACTTTCTCGCGAGCGCAAACAGCAATCCTAAGAGGAGGAAACTTGGCAGTAGAAATCACCATGAAAGAGTTGTTGGAGGCTGGAGTTCACTTCGGCCACCAGACGCGACGCTGGAACCCGAAAATGAAGGAATACATTTTCGGCGAACGCAATGGCATTCACATTATTGATCTGCAAAAGACGCTGAAAATGTTCCGCGAAGCGAGCCGCTTCGTTGGCGAACTTTCGGCGCAAGGACGAACGGTGCTGTTCGTGGGCACCAAGCGCCAAGCCCAAGAAGCGGTCGCGGAAGAAGCGAAACGCTGCGGCGCATTCTTTGTGAATCACCGCTGGCTGGGGGGCACGCTGACCAACTGGTCCACGCTGCAGAAATCCATCAAGCGCCTGAAGCTGCTGAAGGCCATGAGCGAAGATGGCCGCATGCTGGAGCTTTCGAAGAAAGAAAAAGCGCGCCTGGAGCGCGAAATGAAGCACCTCTTCCAGAACCTGGAAGGCATCGAGAATATGGCGCACCTGCCGGATGCCATGTTTGTGATTGATTCCAACGCGGAAGAGATTGCCGTGAAGGAAGCGCGCCGCATGGGCGTACCGGTGGTTTCCGTGGTAGATACCAACTGCGATCCGGATGTGGTGGACTGGATTATTCCGGGTAATGACGACGCGTTGCGCGCCATACGCTTGTTTACATCGAAGATTTCCGAGTCCGTGCTGGAAGGCCACAACGCCTATCAGCAATCGCAGGTGGCGGAGCAGAAGGCCACCGCGGATCAGGCGCTGGCCGATGGTGTCGAATACGTGGACACCAGCGCCTACGAGCAATACGAAAAGCAGGAAGGCGACTTTGTGGAAGGCGTCGTGGAGACGCCTGTCGATGCCCCCGTCGAGCCCGCGGAACCTGCCGAAGCCGCAGCAGCCACTGTTCCCCCGGACGAAGCACAGCGCTAAAAGTTAGCGGCCGAAGCGGAGGGGCGATGCACTGTTGCAGCCTCGCCGGTTTTCGGACGCCAAAATAACTTCGCCGGTATCCATTTCATCAAATTGATAGCGAGAGAATACGAATGAGCACACAGCCAACACCGATTCAGATTCCGGCGCAACTCGTGAAAGAGTTGCGCGAGCGCACCAATGCGGGTTTCGCGGATTGCCGCGCCGCGCTGGTGGAAGCCGAAGGCGACATCGAAAAAGCCATCAGCGTACTGCGCAAAAAAGGGCAGGCCGCGGCCGCGAAAAAAGCGCAACGAGAAGCCAGCGAAGGGCTGGTGGGCAGCTACATCCACGCGGGCGGCAAGATTGGCGTGCTGGTGGAGATCAATTGCGAGTCCGACTTCGTGGCGCGCACCGATGAATTTCAGCAGTTGTGCCACGACATCGCCATGCACATCGCGGCGTTGGATCCGCGATATGTGCGCCGCGAGGAAGTGACGCCGGAGATGCTCGAGAAGGAGCGCGAAATTTACAGCGCGCAAGCTAAGGCGACCGGAAAACCGGAAGCAGTGATCGCAAAAATCGTGAACGGCAAGATGGAAAAGTTCTACGAAGAAAATTGCCTTTACGAGCAGCACTACATTAAGGACGAGAGCGTGACCATCGGCGAGATGATCTCCCAAGCGGTCGCCAAGCTGGGCGAGAACATGGGGATTCGCCGCTTTGTGCGCTTCAAAGTCGGTGAAGTCGCGGGCGCGTCGTCAGGCGCGGAAAACGCGGCACCGCCGGTTTCGGCGTAATTCTTGCACGATTAGAAAAGTGTTAGAAAGCCCGGCGTCATTAGCCGGGTTTTTTATTGTCTCGACGACATGCGGCGCCTCGCATAGTTTGTTACAATTCCGAAGATTTATCGCCAGCCATCGGAGCTACATGCCCGCAAAGATCGTGAAGCCTAAAGGAAACTCGCAGTTAACCGCGGCGGCCAAACGCCCGGCGGCGCAATCGGCAAAACGCAGCGAACCCATTTACAAACGCATTATGCTGAAACTTTCCGGCGAATCGTTCCAGGGGCCGCAAGGGTTTGGCATCCACGGCGAAACCATTCAAGGCATTGCGAAAGAACTGAAAGACGTGCATGCCCTGGGCGTGGAAGTGGCCATCATGGTTGGCGGCGGCAATATTTTCCGCGGGGCGCGGCAGAAGGGTTTTGAGATAGATCGCGCCACGGGCGACTTCATGGGCATGCTGGCCACGGTAATCAATGCGCTGGCCTTGCAGGACGCGCTCGAAAAAGAAGGCGTACACACACGGGTGCAGAGCGCCATCGAGATGCACCAGGTTTCCGAGCCTTTCATTCGCCGGCGGGCCAT
Source organism: Candidatus Acidiferrales bacterium (assembly GCA_038227545.1). Classification (GTDB taxonomy): domain Bacteria; phylum Acidobacteriota; class Terriglobia; order Acidiferrales; family UBA7541; genus Acidiferrum. The sequence continues at coordinate 863 of JBBRPU010000190.1, read as the reverse complement.
CCGGCATCTGGAAAAGGGACGCACGGTGATTTTTGCGGCGGGCATCGGCAATCCGTACTTTTCGACGGATACGGCCGCGGCGCTGCGAGCCATGGAAATAAAAGCGGATGTGATCATGAAAGCCACGCGCGTGGACGGCATTTACGATGCCGACCCGGAAGTGGTGAAGGACGCGAAGTTGTACACCGAGGTCACCTATCGCGACGTGCTGCAGAAGGGTTTGAAAGTAATGGATGCGACGGCTATCTCTTTGTGCATGGACAACGGCATGCCCATCGTGGTGTTCAACATGAATCGTCATGGGAATATCCAGCGCGTGTTGCTGGGGGAACGCGTTGGCTCGACCGTGATACCCGCTTAGAATCTCGTCAGGATCTGTTTTGCCGGCAACGGAATCACCTTTCATTTCAAAAGAGGGTGGATATGAGCACGATTGGAACGACTAGAGAAGCTTTGGCCGCGGCAAAGACTCGCATGGAGAAGGCGGTCGAAGACTTTCGCAAGGACCTGGGCACGCTGCGCACCGGGCGAGCGAACGCTTCGTTACTCGACAGCGTTCGCGTTGACTACCACGGTTCGCCCATGCCCGTGAATCAGCTTGGGGCGCTCACGGTGCCAGAGCCCAGCATGATCGTGATCGCTCCCTGGGATCCCAGCGCGGTGGCGCTGATTGATAAAGCCATTCGAACGTCAGAGCTGGGGCTGAATCCCACGAACGACGGCAAAGTTGTGCGCGTGCCCATACCGTCGCTCACGGAAGAGCGGCGCAAGGACATGGTTAAGCAACTGCACAAAATTCTGGAAAATCACCGCACCGCGCTGCGCAACGTGCGCCGCGACCTCAAGGAAGCGGTTGAGAAACT